>CANETO010000001.1 GCA_947440895.1 Planctomycetaceae bacterium
CACGCTCCGGCGTCGTGATCAGGTTCGGCTTGTAGCTTGGCACCGTCGAGGGTGCCACGTAGCCGACGGCCACCTTGACGCCATCGCGGCTTCCACCTGGGGCAACGAACTCGAAGATCGTTGATGGATTGGCGACGCCGTCAACGATGTCACGGCCGCTGATCGCCTTGATTCTCGCCTCCCGGCCGGCCCCTGCCGAAACGATGATGTCGTCGTAGTTGTCGGCGTCAACGTCACCGACGGCCACGTTCACGCCGTTGGGGAACCTACCGGGCAACACATTCTTGAATTCGCGGACGAGCGCACCCTTCGTGTCGAAGAGGCGAACGTTGGCGGCGCCGGCCGTTCTGGAACCCACTGCGATGTTCACCGTGCCTTGCGGGCCGAGTGCCCCGACCGCCAGGCTCACGCCACCGACGCCGGCCTTGCCCGCGAAGGCACGGAAGGTAGCGGTGGGCTTGAGCGCGCCGTTCTCGTAGACCCTCACCCACGAAGCCTTTGAACCGGTGCCGAAGGCCATCGTCTCCTTCGTGTATTTCGACCTGAAGTAGGCATTGATCTCCTCGGCAGTCCCGCCGAGGGGTGGCGCCTGATCAGGCTCTGTGGACGTGCCGATTCCCGATGCGGTCGCCACGGGGCCTCGATAGTTCGGGAAGGCCTTGATCTCGCCGACCGTGTTGCCCTTGCCGTTGACGACAACAGTCGACTGAGCCGTCGTGCCCAGCGCCAGCCGCAGACCCTCGGTGTTGCCGTGCTGGAACACCGGCGACATCATCCCCTCGTCTTCATGCTCGAGGATGTGGCAGTGGAATACATACTTGCCAGGGAAGTCGAGCGCCCGGAATCGAATGGTCACGCTGCCGAACGCCGGCACCATGATCACGTCGAGCGGTGAGACGTAGTTGGCGGCATTGGCATTCGGGAATTTCTTATCGGGCTCGATCGGGAAGCCGTTGATCTTCGTGACGATGAACACACCCTGGTGGATGTGGAACGGATGATTGAGCGGGCCGGCGTTGAGGATCGTCCACTCCTCGACCGTCCCGATCTCAAGTTGGGGCATAACGCCATAGCCAAACTTCTTGCCGTTCACATAGAAGTTGTCGATGTTGATGATCGGCGCGCCGGTGTCGGGATCAACACCATCAACGGTGGGCAACTGCTCCAGCGAGAACATGCGAACGACGTCCGGCGTCTCCTTCCAGAGCGGGTCTGCCTCCTGCGGGGCAAACACCGGCGCTGCGGTGGTGACGGCATCCCCTTCCACGACGAGGGTGGCCAACACGTAGTAATAGCCTACGCCGTCCGTGTTGATCCGCGCCTCTTCGCCGCCCCATCCGTCCATGAAGTAGTAGGTGCCCGGGGTCGTGGGGGCGGTCACCGCCATCGTGATCCGGTTGCCCGGGCTGATCACGGTGAGCGCGGAGATGTCGTTCATCCGCAGTTCACTGGCCCCGAGTTCCACGGTGTAGGGGTGGACAAACGCGCTGGCCCCGTCCCTGGCGAGGATCGTGGCTGTCCAGGGGTTCTCTAGGTTGTCGTCGGCGATAACGAAGTTCGTGGCGCCGCGGGCCCCAAACTGGCCCATGCTCCAGACCTGCGTCTCACCGGGGCGGACGCGGATGATCGGATTCATCTGGCCGTTGATCCGCTTCTGCCAGCCGTCGGTGTAATCAGACCCGGCGTAATCGCTGCTATCCGTCCCGACCATATGTTGAAACTGGCCCTCTTCGGTGATTTTCACCTCTGAGATGGTCATGTTCACTTGGGTGAGCACGTCCTTGTACTGGGGCCACGGCTCAAGCGGGTTGCCGACCATGATCGCGCCGGCCAGGCCAGCCTCAACCTGCTTCTTCGACACATGGTGCTTGTGCGGGTGATACCAGTTGTAGCCCACGCTATTTTCGTAGGTTGAGATCGGGATGTTGATGCCTACCGTTTCGCCTGGCTCGATTGAGGTGTAGACATTGTCCGCCTGGCTCAGGTCGGGCGCGTGCGAACCGTGGTAGTGGAAATTGGAAGTAAAGACCGGATCGGAGGGATCGTTGTCCCCGGCAAGATCATTTAAGAGGTTCAGTTTGAGCGTGTCGCCGCTGTTGATCTGCAGCATCGTGCCCGGAAAGCCGGCCGAGTACGATGTGCCGTAGGCGTCGAACTGATAGGCCTGGGCGTAGGAAATGGTTTCCTCTCCCGTTTCGCTGTCAACCACCTTGCTGCTGTAGACGTCCTGGTCGCCGTAGCGGATCGGATTGGAGTCGAAGCCCGCCGTGACCATCCTCACGTTGGCCTCGAGCACGCCGTTCTGGCTCTTGATCACGTCCATCGGCCGCAGATCTGCCTGCGTGTAGGCGTATTCAGTTGGGAAAATCACGTTTTCCGCCGCCATCACCGTCCGCTGCTCAAGCCGCTCCAGGTCGAACTGCTTCCGGGCCCGGATGGCCCCACGGACGGCATGCTTGCGGACGGGAAAAGCTGATCGAAACCAGGTGCGGCGAACCATTGAAAAATCCTTTCTGCAACAGCATCAGAAAACGAGAACACTAGCTCTAACAATTAATAAAACATACACTCCGTTCCTGCCACAGCAAGTTTTTTGCGCACAATTTCAGGGGGTGCCGTAGGGACCCCCTCTCACCTGTAAAAGCTGTTTCCAATGGGATCGCATGCCCTCCACACGGTCGGCTATTCGGCCGTCGAACTGGCCCAAAGCCCTTATGCCCGGTTCTTCAGCCAGCAGATGCGGCCGCTGCCAGACCATGTGCAACAGGCCGTGCTCGTGGGGGGGGTCAGCGGGGAACTGATGCCCGGGCTCGACGCCGCCGGCACCCTGCTCCATGCCGACGACTGGCTGGTGGAGACCGGCTACTCTATTTGTGACGACGGGGAAATTCGCGTTTCGGTCCTTACGCTGATGCCGGGAGTCACGCCCGCGATGTGGGACTGGTGGTTTGCCTGGCACGGCAGCGATTCCCTGCGCTACAAACTCTGGCACCCCCGGGCCCACGTCCATGCCGTTTGGGGCGACAACCGGTCTGACCTCACGCACTACGTCGGCCGCACTTCGCACATCGTGGAATACATCGGCTCCAGCAAGATCAGCGGTGCGATCAGCTTCATGCCTCCCGCCAGCATCGGCATCGACGAGTCGCGACTGGCCGCCTCAGGGGCGACGGCGATCTGCGCCCGCACGGGCCTGGAGTTTCCTCAGTTGGACGCCGGATGGCTGGTGCATTACGTGCGGCCCATGGCGGGCGGATCGGAAATGCGGTCACGATTCTGGATGGGGGGCGGCTTTATCTCGCCGCGGGGAATGGACACGACGATTGGCAAGGCGATCGGTCGCGGCATCGGCCAGATCGCCGGGCCGACGAGTGGCCAGGCCCGCGACCTCCTCGTGCACTGCGCCCAGGAAATGAACCATCTCGCCGCCATTCTGCCCGACATCTACGCGGCGTTCGGCCCACAGGCTTCCCTCTAAGGTCGACCACATGAGTCATGGCATGAAATCCGCGAACGCCAAAGGCGTTACCCTGCATCGGAATGACCCGGGCTTCGATCAGGCCGTCTTGGCCACAAGTTTCAATAGTCGCGATCCTGGGCACCGGCCGAATGTGCTGGTACAGGTGAACGACGTCTTCGACGTGATTGCGGCGGTGAAACGGGCGGCACGCGAACACCTGAAAGTCAGCATCTGCTCCGGCGGACACAGCTGGGCCCAGAATCACATCCGTGAAGGAGGCATGCTGATCGATGCCTCCCGGCTGCAGGGGATCGAGATCGATGCCGCCAACAAGCGGGCGATCGTCGGGCCCGGCTGCGGAGGCTCTGTTCTGGTTGGTGTCCTGAAAAAACACGGCCTCTTTTTCCCGGCCGGGCACTGCAAGGGCGTCTGCCTCGGGGGCTATCTCCTGCAGGGCGGCTTCGGCTGGAACAGCCGCGCCCTGGGGATGGCCTGCGAGAGCGTGATCGGGCTCGATGTGGTGATGGCCGATGGATCGCTCGTGCATGCCAGCGAGGAGGAGAACGCCGACATCTACTGGGCGGCGCGGGGAGCCGGGCCGGGGTTCTTCGGCGTGGTCGTGCGGTTTCATCTGAAGCTCCACGATCGCCCGCGGTTCATCGGCAATGTCACCCAGGTCTACACGATGTCGCACCTGGAGGAGGTCTTCCGCTGGGCCGACGCTGTCGGCGCAGCGGTCCCGAACACGGTTGAGTTTCAATTGATCATGAGCCGCAAGGCGCTCGCCATTGGCGAGCCCGGGATCGAAGTGCATGCCACGGTGATGGCCGACTCGAGGAAAGCCGCCAAGGCAGACGTGGCCTTCCTCCTCGATTGCCCACTGCGTGCGAAGTCGGGCCTGGCGTCGCCACTCTTCCCGGCGCCGCTGAAGATCATGTATGCCCTGGTAATGACGCACTATCCCGACGGGATGCGCTGGGGCGTCGACAATATGTGGACCAACGCATCGGTCGATCACCTGATGCCTGGCCTGCTGAAGGTCGCCGCCACGCTGCCCCCCGCGCCCAGCCACATGCTCTGGCTGAACTGGTCTCCGCCGCCGTCGCGACCGTCGATGGCCTACTCGCTGGAGGCGAAGACCTATATCGCGCTCTACGGCGAGTGGAAGCACGAAGCCGATGACCCGCTCTATGCCGACTGGGCCGCGGACAGGGTGCGGGAATGGGATCCCTGGAGC
Source organism: Planctomycetaceae bacterium (assembly GCA_947440895.1). GTDB lineage: Bacteria > Planctomycetota > Planctomycetia > Pirellulales > UBA1268 > CAMCQY01. The sequence continues at coordinate 4,698 of CANETO010000001.1, forward strand.
GTCGGCATCCAACTGGCGGATGAAAATCTGGGCCAACGGCCCGCTCCTTTCGCGGCACAGCCCTCCATGACTCGCCTCGATCAGATTCGCTCGACACGCGATCCCGGCGGCCGCTTCCAGTCGTGGATGGGCCGATCATAGAGCCCGGCCGTAACGACTGAACCGTGCGGGAATTCAGCGACGTCCGTTGGCGACTGCCGGGCGTTCTACTCATCAAATTGTTCACGATGTCAGCCACCCCGCGGTGCCGCCCGCAGCCGGCCCACGTGAAGGGACGAGCACACTGGGGGCGCGAGGCGGCCTATTCCTTGGCGTCTTCGACGTTGGCGACTCAGGCTCCGACGTAGCGGGCGACGATCGCGCGGGCCTTCGACTCCTCACGAGTGCCGGCCACGATTGCCCGGCCGTCGGCAAACACGGAGAGTTGAATCCCCGGCTCAACCTCGGCACGGACGAGCCATGGATTCGCCGTCACGGCCCCGAATGACCTGAGTCTGGACGCCAGTGCTGTCAGATCGACGGCGGCGTTGGACTGTGACGCGACCTGGACGGCATCGCGGCCGCAGATCGCCGCCGCCTGGGCACCCATCCTACCCTCCAGCCAGGGAAAGTCGCCGCCGCGACAGGTGGCACAGCCATGCTCGGCGAGCGACGAGAGATCGATCGACCGCCAGACACCTTCCCAGAGATCACACGCCAGCAGCCGACTGCCCAAACCATCGGTCGCGCCCACGAGCAGCTTGATCGCCTCGGCGGCTTCGATCGCTCCCACCACGACCGCAGTTGGCCCGATGATGCCGGCCGTGTCACAGGTCGGCATCACGCCGGGAGCCGGCGGATCGGGAATGAGGCACCGCAGGCAGGCGGTCTTTCCCGGCAGCACGGTCATGACGCGGCCCTCCGCGCCGATCGCGCCGCCATACACCCACGGGATGCCATGTCGGCAGGCATGTTCATTGACGATGAACCGCGCCTCGAAGTTGTCGGTGCCATCCACGATCACGTCCACGCCGCCGAGGAGAGTCTCGGCATTTATGGGCGTGAGGTCGGCGACCACCGGATCGATCTGGGCGGCGGAGTTGATTCGGCGAAGATGAGCCGCTGCGGCCGCGGCCTTGGGAACGCCGGCGGCCACGTCGGCCTCATCGAAGAGCACCTGCCGCGGCAGGTTCGAGAGTTCGGGCACATCGCGGTCGATGATCCGCACGAAGCCCACGCCCGCCCGCACGAGTGTCATCGCCACCACGCTACCAAGCGCCCCGCAGCCGACGATGGCCACGCGGGCATCGGTAAGCCTCGCCTGCCCATCGGCACCGAGCGGCGTGAATCGTACCTGCCGGGAATAGCGGTCTGGATCGAAGGCTGTCATCTGCGTGATGCTACCACGCCGTGGAGCCGCCGGGCTCACGACAGCACGCTTTCGAGATAGGCGGCGGACGCCACGCGGAGTTCGTGGAGGCGACGCTGGATGACGGTATCGAGCGGCTGGCTCAGTCGCTCGTCATAGGCCGCCATCGACGACTCCCGTGTCATGAGGTGTCGCTCAGCCCCCACGCTCGTCGTCAGGTTCTGCACCTTGATCGAACGATCCGTCAGCATCTCACAGACGAATGGGATGGCGTGCCGGAGCGCGAACACGCAGCCGTGAAAAAAGTTGGTCGCCACGGCCCGTGCTCCCGCCATGAAACGGACGAAATCATCCGGTCCGGCGGTCAACCAATTCTGGTCAGCCCAGCCGTTGCGGTAGCCGATGCTGATGATCGGCAGCCGATGCTTTCGTGCGCACTGCTGCACGGCGCGGGTAAACGGTTCGCTGAATCGGTAGCCGTACACGGCGACGTATGGCCCTCTCGGCAGATGGCGAACGGGAGCAGCATTGATCGGAAAGTGAAGGCAGGGATCGAGAACAATTGGCACGTCTCTTCCGATCGCCTCGCGTACGATGGTCCGCGAGTTCTCGTCCCGCACCGAAATGGCGTCAAACGAACGCAACTGTTTGGCCCTCACGGCATCGAGCCCTTCGGACGCAGCGTGGCCTCCGAAACTCGTCGCGTAGGCGGCAAGGGAGTCGGTACGCACGCCCTCGCCGTAGAAAATCGGGCACGTTCCATACCAGGCATGCTTCGGCGACCAGACTTCATCGCTTCCCACCAGCACCAGGTCGTAGTGCTCCATGCCGGCGGGCCGTTCGAGGTTGAAAGGACGCGATCGCGGCAGCCGGGAGATCGCGCGAAAGAATGCCCATTCCTTGCGGGCATACCGCAGATAGTCCAACGGCGGAATGAAGTCGGGCGAGACCGGCCACAGCCCCCACGTCAATTCCCGCATGGCGACACGCCAGGAGCGATGATCGAGGATCACGGCATCGTGCCCCATGGCCCGCACGCCTTCCACCAGGCAACGGGCCTGCCAATAGGCACCGTAGTTGATGCAGCGGTGAAACGTCAGCACGCCGACTTTCTTACGATCGGGCATTGGCTTTGAGATCTCTCGGGGACGTATCAGCGAGCCAGAATGCAACTATACCCGGCCCAATCCCAGGGCAGGTGCGAGGCTCCCTGACCGCACCCCCAGGCGGCAAGTGCCGCCTGCAGCCGATCACACTCCTGCCGATGCTCCGCCGTCGTGCCCTGAGCCATGGTCGTAGCACGCCAAGCTACCAGCGGCTTGTCCGCGGGCCATGAACGCCACTCCTCGTGAGGCAGGCCCTCGCAGGGCAGCGAGACGATCAGGCAATCCACGCCGCCGATGGCTGCCGACGGCACCGCATCCGGGGGCTGCGTGCCATCGACCTCCACGCCCACGAGCATCGTGCCTTTCAGACGCCGGGCGGCAGCGACGACCGCCCCGGCCCGTTCAGCGGACTCCAGCCGCGGCACCAACGCAAGCACGACCGACGGATGCAATGCCCACGCGGCGATACGGCTGGCCGCCGTGTCGCGATCGAACGGCTGGTCATCGGCACCCCTGAGCACGGCGATGATGGCCACGCCCGCCTGATCGGCGGCCGCACAGATCTCGTCGGACGGATCGTCAATCACGGCGGCCGCAGACAGGCTCCGCAGCGACTGTGGATCAAAGCCCGTCGTCGGCATCGTCACGCCTCGCGGCACCCAGCGCCTGCCTTCGAGCCACAGCGACCTGCCACGCACGCCCAGCCGCCGGAGGCCGACCATCCGGTCGACGAAGGCGACGGTTTGATCGCCACGTTGAACCTCCGCATGCAGCCGATAGAGATTGGGGAGCTCGGGCGTCCAGTAGGCGGGCTCGGTAAAGACCGCCCGCGCGAAGGCATACTGCCCGGCCGCATCGATCGGGCGATCACCCCTGATGTCGACAAGCTTCACCGTCGTCGGCAGCGTCATGTCGCGGCCGCGGCGAGGGCCAACGAGCGTGCCAGTCACTTGCAGCCGCTCGCCACTGCCGGCGTCGCCACAGGCGACCTGCACCATGATCTCGGCCCGCATGTCGTCGGCCCGACCAGCCAGGATCGCCAGCGGCAGCGCTGGGCCGGGCAGCATCACTGGTCATTCCCGGCGGCGAACCGCTGCCTGGCCATGTCGCCCAGTTGCCTCAGGTCGAGCTTTCCAGACCCCAGCATCGGCAGCTCTTCGATCTCGGCGAAGCTGTCCGCTGAAGGCACCCAGAGTTTTGGCAGGCCGCGTTGGATCAGCGTCTTCACCACCTCTTCCGGATCATGGGAAGTTGAGAGGTGAAACACAATCAGCCGTTCGCCCTTGGCTACGTCGGGCACGGACGTCACCACCGCCAGCAACTCCCCTTCGGCGGCGCCGAGCGTCTCATTCACCGCCTCTTCGATGGTGAGATGCGGCACCATCTCGCCGCCGATCTTCGAGAACCGGCTCTGGCGACCGGTGATCGTGATGAAGCCATCGGCGTCGAGCTTGGCAATGTCACCCGTGCAATACCAGCCGTCGTGCACCACCTTCGCCGTCAGGTCGGGCCGGTTGAGATAGCCCTGCATCACGTTGGGCCCGCTGATCCAGAGCATGCCTTCCTCGCCGATGGGCAGTTCCTTCCGGCTGTCGCGCTCGGTGATCCGGGCGCGGCAGCCGAGGATTGGCTGGCCCACGGTGCCCTCCCGCGCATCGACCGGTCGCCCCGGCACGTGCCGTGACACAGGCACATTGAGCGACACCAATGGCGAGAGTTCGGTCGCGCCGTAGGCCTCGCTGGGCCGTACGCCAAACCGCTTCTCGAAGGCGTCGGAGACTTCTTTGGGAAGCTTCTCGGCAGAGCCGAAGACAGCCTCGAGCGTCGAGAAATCCTCGGCCGGAGTGCGGCGGGTGTAGTAACGCAGGAAGGTCGGCGTAGCCATCAAGAGCGTGGCGTGATACTCACGCGCCAGCCGGCCAACCGTCTGCGCCTCACGCGGGTCAGTGTGGTAGACCACGGCAGGATCGAGAGCCAGCGGAGTCCAGAGCGTGGTCGTGTAGCCATAGACGTGGAAGAAGGGCAGCACGCCCATTGCCACGTCGGCCGGGGAGAGATGGAGGACTCTGTTGATCGCTCGCACCTGCGAACCGACGTTCTCGACTGAGAGCATGACCCCCTTCGGGTCACCCGTAGAACCTGAAGTAAAGATCACGGTGAGCAGGTCTTCAGGCCTGATCCGGTCAAGTTTGAAAAGTTTATCGAGCACCGCCACGGGTGTGATGGTGGCGTGGACGAATGCCTTCACCTTGTCGAATGCGTTGAGCCGCTTCCGCAGGTCGCCGGCGTCGAGCAGTCTCGAGCCCGCGTCGAGTTTGACCCTGCTGAGAAAGGCCGGGCTCGAGATCACGTGTTTCAGTCCGGCCCGCTCGATGCAGAGATCCACGATCGCCTGCGACGCCGTGTAGTTGAGGTTGACTGCTACCCTGCCTGAGAGCGCCAAGGCCGCATTCACAATCGCCGCCCCCGCCGTGGGCGGCAGCAGCACGCCCACCATCTTTTCGTTTGGCTCCAGTACGCGATCGAGCACGCTCTTCGCGGCCAGGATACGTGTCAGTGTTTCCCGGCCAGTCAGCCGTGTGCCAAGCGAGTCGGCCATCTTGAGCCGGCTGCCGGCACTGCGGCACGCCCGCAGCAGCAGTCGCTGCAAAGCCATCGGTTGTTCGGTCGCGGTGGGCATGAGTGGGTCCGGAGTGCGGTTATGGGCGGGCTCGTTGCCCGTCCCCCAGAAGCCATTAGAATCGGCCCCACCCGGGCTGACCAGTTCGGCCCGCTTTCCGCCTGTTTCTGATTCGTGCACGGATCGGTGCACAGCCCCCCGGACCCCACGTGATGCCCCGTTATCAGCCGTCCCAGATCGAACCCAAGTGGCAGGCCTGGTGGGACGCGCACGGCACCTTTGCCACGCCGCGGCTGCCTGGGGCGGGGAAGAAGTATGTGCTGGACATGTTCCCCTACCCCAGCGGCGACGGCCTGCACGTCGGCCACCCCGAGGGCTACACCGCCACCGACATCGTCACCCGGTTTGAACGGATGCGGGGCACGAGTGTGATGCACCCGATGGGCTTCGACGCCTTCGGCCTGCCGGCCGAGGAGCATGCGATTCGCACCGGCACGCCGCCGCGGGAAAGCACGGAGCGCAACATCGACACCTTCCGCCGCCAGTTGAAGATGCTCGGCTTCAGCTACGACTGGAACCGTGCCCTGGCGACGACCGATCCGGAGTATGTCCGCTGGACGCAGTGGATCTTTCTGCAGCTCTTCGACACCTGGTTCGACACGGCACTCCAGAAGGGCCGGCCGATCGCAGAGTTGCCGATCCCAGCCGACACTGCCCGTGAGGGCGAGGCCGCCATCGCCGCCTATCGCGACGCCCACCGGCTCGCCTACCAGTCGGAGGCACCGGTGAACTGGTGCCCGGCGCTGGGCACGGTGCTAGCCAACGAGGAGGTGATCGGCGGAGTGAGTGAGCGGGGCGGCCATCCTGTCGTCCGCATTCCGCTGCGGCAATGGATGCTGCGGATCACCGCCTACGCCGACCGACTCGACCGCGAACTCGAAGGCCTCGACTGGCCCGCGAGCATCAAAAAACTCCAGCGTGACTGGATCGGCCGAAGTACCGGCGCCGAGGTCGACTTTTTCATCGCACCGACCGACGGTGGTGATGCCGCCTTCCAGCACTGGAAAAAGCTGCGGGCTGACACTGGCTTTTCTGAGCGAACTCCCGAAGACGCTCTCCGCGTCTACACGACGCGGCCCGACACGCTCTACGGCGCGACCTTCATGGTCATTGCGCCGGAGCATCCGTTGCTCGACCGACTCACCGCCCCCGGGCAGCGTGACGCGATCCGCACGTATTGCGAGGCGGCCTCAAGGAAGAGCGATCTCGACCGCACCGACCTCGCCCGCGAGAAGTCGGGGGTCTTCACCGGCTCGTGCGTCGTGCATCCCCTCTCGGGCAAGCCCGTTCCCGTCTGGGTGGCCGACTACGTGCTCGCCTCCTACGGCACCGGCGCGATCATGGCCGTGCCGGCACACGACGATCGCGACTTCGAATTCGCCCAGACTTTTGGGCTCGATGTGGTCACGGTCGTGGAACCTGCCGATGCCACCACGCTGTCGGCGGGCGAACTCTTCACGAGCTACGGCCTGGCACGTGCCTCGGGCCCCTACACCGGTCTCGACACACGGACGTTCATCACGCGGGTGTCGCACGATCTCCAGACCGCCGGACTCGGCCGGCCGGCGGTCAATTACAAGCTCCGCGACTGGCTCTTCAGCCGACAGCGGTTCTGGGGCGAGCCGTTCCCGATCCTGCACGAACTCGACGCCGATGGTCGCCCCACCGGCGTGATCCGCGCGGTCGACGAGCGTGACCTGCCGGTGCCTCTGCCGCACCTCACCGATTTCAAGCCGGGCAATACGCCGGAACCGCCGCTGGGCCGTTCGGCCGCCGACTGGCTGTTCGTCGAACGCGACGGCAAACGCTATCGGCGTGAGACGAACACCATGCCCCAGTGGGCGGGATCATGCTGGTATTACCTCCGCTTTCTCGATCCCCACAACACCGACCGCTTTCTCGACCCCGAGATCGAGAAGGCCTGGATGCCGGTCGACCTCTACGTGGGCGGCGCGGAGCATGCCGTGCTCCATCTGCTCTACAGCCGATTCTGGCACAAGGTGCTGTTCGATCGGGGGCATGTCTCGCAGCCCGAGCCGTTCGGAAAACTCGTCAACCAGGGAATGATTCTCGGCGAGATGGAGTTCACCGGATACCGCAGCGTGAAGGGTGGCTGGGTGATGGCGGGCCAGCAGTCAGAGGGCGATTCCCCGGTGAAGGTGCCCGCCGACCAGGTGGAGAAACAGGGGGAGCATTTCGTGCTTCGCGACGCGCCCAAGATCCGCGTCGAGAGCCGGGCCTACAAAATGTCGAAAAGCCGTGGCAATGTGGTCAATCCAGACAGCGTTGTCCGTGACCACGGCGCTGATTCGCTGCGCCTCTACGAAATGTTCATGGGACCGCTCGAGGCGACCAAACCGTGGAGCACGGCAGGCGTGGGGGGCGTTCGTGGGTTTCTGGATCGCTGCTGGCGGCTGGTGGTGGACGAACGGGCCGACGCGGTGACGCTCGCTCCGCAGGTCTGCGACGATGCCCCGACCGACGACCAACTCCGCGAAATCCACCGCACCGTCGACAAAGTGACGAAGGACATCCAGTCGCTCTCCTTCAACACGGCTATCGCGCGGATGATGGAATTCGTCAATTTCTGCACGCCGCTCGACCGCCGGCCGCGGGCGATTCTCGAGCCGTTCGTGACGGTGCTCGCGCCCTTCGCGCCCCATCTGGCCGAGGAACTCTGGGAAATTCTCAGTCGACCGGCGCCAGTGTCCCTGGCGGCCTGGCCCGCCGTCGCATCGCAGTGGCTCAAAGATGACACGGTCGAAATCCCGGTGCAGATCCAGGGAAAACTCCGCGGCCGCGTGACCGTGCCGGCCGATGCCGATGCCGAGGCGATGAAGGCGGCCGCGGCAGCCGATCCGAAGATCGCGGAACTGATCGCCGGCAAGGAGATCGCGAAGGTGGTCGCCGTCCCCGGTCGGCTCGTGAATTTCGTACTGAAGTGAGCCGGCAGAATGTCGCTATTTGGCGAGTTCCGCTGGTTCCCGTAGCATGGAGATTGGCGGGCAGGCACTGGCATTCGCAAGGACGTGTTCATCATGAGCGTGCAGCGTGTATTGGCCCTGGTGCTCGGGGGAGGCCGGGGCACAAGGCTTTATCCCCTCACCCGCGACCGTTCCAAGCCGGCCGTGCCGCTGGCAGGCAAGTACCGCATCATCGACGTGCCGCTGTCCAACTGCATCAATAGCGGCGTGCAGCGGATCTACGTGCTCACGCAGTTCAACTCCGTGAGCCTCCACCGCCACATCCGCAGGACCTACACGTTCGATCCCTTCAACGGCGGCTTCGTGGAGATTCTGGCCGCCCAGCAGACGACCGACAACGCGGGCTGGTATCAGGGCACGGCGGATGCGGTACGCCAGAACCTTCGATACCTGCAGCAGCCGGACATCCGCCACGTGCTCATCCTCTCGGGCGACCAACTCTACCGGATGAACTATGCCGACATGCTCGCCACCCACATGGCCAACCGCGCCGATGTCACGATCGCGGGGATTCCCGTGCACGCCGAGGCGGCATCGGCACTCGGGATCATGCGGGTCGACGGCCAGGGCCGGGTCGAGGGATTTCTGGAAAAGCCGCAGACACCAGCCGAACTCGATATGGTGCGGACCGATCCGGAGTGGATTGAACGGCAGGGTATCCCCGCCCGGGGCCGCACTCTGATGGCGAGCATGGGGATTTACCTCTTCGACCGCGACTGCCTCGTCGATCTTCTCACCAAGACCGATTACCAGGACTTTGGACGAGAGGTCTTTCCGGCCTCGATCCGGGCGAGGAAAGTGCAACTGCACCCCTTCGACGGCTACTGGGAGGACATCGGCACGATCCGTTCCTACTACCAGTGCAACCTTGATCTCGCCAGTCCCGCTCCGCCTTTTGATATGGCCATGCCAGAGGCGCCGATCTACTCCCGCGGCCGGTTCCTGCCGCCGTCACGGATCGACGGCGCTTCCGTGCGGCACAGCCTGTTGTCCGACGGCTGTCTCGTCGAAGAAGGGGCCGTGATCGAAAACAGCGTGATTGGCCTGCGGTGCCGGATCGGCCGTGACGTGGTGATCCGCAACTCAGTGATCTTGGGGAACGACTTTTTCGAGACGGCTGAAGACATCGCCTCCAACGCCGCCAAGGGCCTGCCCAGAATGGGCATCGGGGCGGGCACCGTGATCGAGGGTGCCATCGTCGACAAGAACGTTCGGATCGGCAGCGGCGCCCGCATCATCAACGACCATGGCTGCGAGTCGTCGGCCGACAGCGACCGTTTCACCGTGCGTGACGGGATCGCGGTGGTTCCCAAGGATGCGATCGTGCCGGACGGCTGGCGTCCCTGACCCACCATCCCGCGCTCAGCACGTCACTAGCGGCGGGACCGCCACCCGGGAGTCTCGCTGGTTTGAAAGGGCACGCTGGCAGTTGGCGTCACCACGGTTTCAGGCTGGGTCGGTTGCGCGGGCTCGGTCAGGGCCGGCGGAATCACCACTTCAGTCCCCTCCGGTAGCACGTCCACCTGATCGACCAGTGGTTCTTCCGTCGGCTCGGCAACTTCTGGCACGGACTGGAGCGGAGGTGAGTCCGGTCCGGAGGTATCGGCGACGAGTTCGCCGTCCGCCCCAGACTTCTCTTCGGACTCTCCCACCACGGCGACGGTCTGCTGCAGATCGGCCGGGGCGTCCTCGTCGGCGAGCATTGGTGTCGGCTCATCCTCTGCTGGTCCAGCGTCCGGGCGGCCGTCGTTCTTGACGATCAGCGGCCAGGGTCTGGGGGCCGCGCCCAAGGGCAGGATGCCGTTGCTCCGGGCGCGGAAATCGTTCTGGGGCGACGACCCGTTCGGCACGGGGCCGGAGTAATCAAAGGGATCGGGACACATCGTGCAACCTGCCGAGGCCAGGCCAAGGCCAACCGCGGTTGCGAGCGTCCACGCCCGTGACAGCGGGCCCTGTTTCAGTCGTGACGCGATCATGATGGCCCTTCCTGATGGCGGATACCGGGGCCCCGGCGGAAGCGGCCGCCCCGGCTGACGCTGCACGCCAACGGGCGGACAGGGTCCACCAGGCTTCGCGGACCATCCCGCGGACCCAGCCTCACCCCATCGCCCGAGCGACGTGCCTCGGGCCCCAACAGCGGCTGCTCCCCACCCCACCACCCACCACCATTTTCGGACGACGGGAGCCGGATTCTTCAGCAAAACCGGATTGACCGGAAAAACCGCCCCTACAGCTGCACGCCCATCTTCGTCATCAGCAGCTTCATGTCGTCCCAGACCTCGCGCTTTGCCGGCGGATTTCGCAGGAGATACGAGGGGTGATAGGTGCAGATGACCTGCGCCGTTCCAAAGGAGAACCACCGCTTTCGCAATGCTCCAATGGTCTCATCGGTCTGCAGCAGTGCCTGCGCCGCCGTTGTTCCCAGGCAACAGATGTATTCAGGGGCGATGATCGCCAGTTGCTTTTCGAAGTAGCCACGACAACACGCCGTCTCGTCCGGCAGCGGTCGACGGTTTTCCGGGGGGCGGCACTTCAGCACGTTGAGGATGTAAACGTCCTCTCGTGAGAGCGTGCAGGCTTCGATGATCTTCGTGAGCAGCTGTCCGGCGCGGCCCACAAACGGCTCGCCGGACGCATCCTCGTCCGCACCGGGAGCCTCGCCCAGAAAACAGAGCCGTGCCGTGGTCGAGCCCGTGCCAAACACGGTGTTCGTGCGGGCCTTGGCCAGCGGTTCACAGAGGCGACAGGCTGCCACCTCCTGGCGAAGGACATCGAGAGCCCGGCTGCGGGCTCCCACGTCTAACGCTGGAGGAACTACGACGGAGCTTCGCCCGCCGCCGCCGTCACTCGCCGGCTTCTTCACCGCTCGTCGCTTCGGCAGGCTGGAAACCCCAGACGCAGCGAGGCTCTCCAGTCGCTGCTTCAACGCGCGTCGCCGACCATTGCCGCCCGACGAGCCCGACTGTTTGGCGTGTCCATCCATGGATTCCGTCCGTACGTCCACCAGCCGATCCCGGCCGGCCTGTCAGAGGGCGCGGCGGTGCCGCTTCGGAGCCCTGCCCTTGCCAAGGAGCGCCGCCGCCGATGGCTTTTTGGGTGCAGCGGCCTCTTCTGCGGCGGCCTCGTCCGCCACCAGTGCCCCAACCTTGGCGGCGAGACCACTCTCCCCCACGGCCACCCGGGGCAGTTCCGTCTTGGGTCGGCGATCGAACGCCTCAAAACCCGCGATCTCGTCCCGTTTGAGCAGCCGTTCGATCCGCATCTCAATCCGAGTGAGTTGCGGCCCCTCCTCGGGACTGACAAACGTGTAGGCGACTCCCTCGCGGCCCATGCGACCGGTTCGGCCCACCCGATGCACGTAGTCGTCGCAGAACTCGGGGATGTCGTAATTGATGATGTGCGACACCCCTGACACGTCGATGCCGCGGCCCACCACGTCGGTGGCAACAAGAATGCGGACCGTGCCATCACGGAACTGTTTCATCGCACGGTCCCGAGCCCCTTGTGGCAGGTCGCCGTGGATACAAGCCACCTCATCGGGGTGGCCGCTCTGACTGGCATGGCGACTGCGACGACGCGAGAGCCGCTCAAAAATCTTGTCAGTCCCCCGTTTGGTCCTGCAGAACACGATCACCTGCCGCGGGTTCTCCCGCTCGAGGAGACGCTCCAACAGATCGAACTTCCGTACGGGCTCGACAGTGAAATAGGCCTGTTCGATGGTCTCTACGGCCAGTTCGTTGACCGAAAAATCGAGGATCTCAGGATTCCGCATGTAGCGGGTGGCGAGTTTGGCCACGGGGGCAGGCACCGTGGCAGAGAGAAGCAGTGTCTGCCGACTTTCGGGGCAGCGTCGGAGGATCTTCTCGATGTCTGGACGGAAGCCGATATCGAGCATCCGATCGGCCTCATCGAGCGTGACGATCTCGAGGTCCGAAAATGTCAGCGTGCCCCGGCTCATGTGATCGAGCACGCGGCCCGGCGTCCCGACAATCACCGCAGGATGCTTGGCCAACTTGTCGATCTGCCCCTTGATCGGCTTGCCGCCATAGACGGCCACGCAGTGAATTTTGGAACCGTGGGCCAGTTTCTCGAACTCATCCCGCACCTGCACGGCGAGTTCTCTGGTCGGCACGAGCACGAGGGCCCTCGGCCCGCCACCACGCCCCGGATGCAGCATGCGCTCCAGAATAGGAAGCACAAACGACGCCGTCTTGCCGGTGCCTGTGCGAGCCTGTCCGAGCACGTCGATTCCGGTCAGGGCCCGCGGGATTAGCCCCGCCTGTACGGGCGTGGGGGTCGTATAGCCGGCCCGGTCGACGGCGGCCATCGTGGCGTCTGACAGACCCATCGTGCGAAAGCTGCCAACCGAACTACCGACATCCTGACGGACGACATCAGAAGATGCTTCAGGGAATGCGTCCACCTGATCCGTCCACGGGCCACCACGCTCATTCACAGACACTCGGTATCCTCTTTTGAAAGGCTCACTGGCCGCGCATAAGACCCCAGCACGAATCAGCAAACGACCGGATTTATACCGGTGAAAACTACCACGACGGCACCACCACGGCAAACGCGGCCGCAAAATCAAGGGCAACGAACGTACAGTTCTCTCAATCGAGGCCGCCTGGAGCCAAAGGCGGTTCCTGCCGCAGCCAGCTAGCGATCGAAGATTTTTCGGATGGCCCAGACCGTGGCTGCCCGTCCTGCCCGGGCAATCGACCGCGTCAGAGGGATGCTCTTCGGACACACGGCCACGCAGTTCTGCGCGTTGCCGCACATCTGGATGCCACCCTGCGCCGTGAGCGCCGTCAGCCGCTCGTCGGCGATCATTTTGCCTGTCGGATGGCCGTTGAACAGCATGGCCTGACTGATAGCGTGAGCCCCCACAAAGCCGGCGTCGAATGCCGCCGTTCGGCGGGCTTCGAAGTCATCGGCAGACTCGTCTTCGCGGCGAACGAGTTCGATCTTCGTGAATTGAGGACAGGCCTCCAGGCAGCAGCCGCAACTGATGCAGGTGGCCAAGGGATAGGCATCCTCCTGATTCTCCGGAGAGATCCGCGGGCCGGGGCCATGGTCATAGGAGTCATCGACGGGCACCCATGCCTTGACTCTCTCGAGCGAGTGAAACAGCCTGCCGCGATCAACAACGAGGTCGCGGACCACTGGAAACTTCGACATGGGCCGCAGTTCGATCTCATCGGCAGACTCGTCAAGGAGCCTGTCCACCAGCGCCGAACAGGCCATCCGGGTGCGGCCGTTGATCAGCATGGTGCAGGAACCGCAGACCTCTTCAAGACAGTTGCAGTCCCATGCCACCGGGGCCACGCGTCGGCCATCCCGCGACTTCGCCTGGGCAGCCACCTGCTGGAGGATGCTGATGACATTCATGTTGGCCACGTAGGGAATCTCAAACCGTTCCCAATAGCTCTCCTCGCCGGGGGCGTCCTGCCTCAGGATCCGTACACGAACGAACCGCTGCGGGGCGGAGTGCCCATTGCCACCGTGATCGGCCGGCGACTGCGATGGCTGACCGCCATCGTGGTGTCCAGTTGATTCAACTGACCTGATCATCGTTTGATGCTCCTCCGCACACGGAAACCGCACACTGCTCAACGCACGCTCGTCCGACCGTCATCATGTCACTTGTCAGCCAGTCGCTCCGGCAAACGCCGCCGGCCCCTTGTGGGCGTTCCCACCAACAGTCGCAGCGTTTTGCCGCTCCTTCCAGACATCTTCGATCTCCTCCCCGCCCACCAGACCATACAGCCGTGGCCGTGGGGGAGTCAGAGACGTGTCGACGTCCTGATACGATATCTCCGGTTCGCCCCCCGGACCACATGCGGCCACCGTCGACTTCAGCCACCGACGCGTATTCGCCTCGAACCGATCGCACCAGGCCTCTGCTTCGCGACGTTTCTCTACCGGATCAGTGGCGTGGATGCCGGGCATTGCGAAGTCTGGCTTGTAGTGGGCTCCGCGGCATTCGTCGCGCTGGAGCGCCCCCTTGAGGACCAGCTTGGCGAGCGGAAACATATCGCCAAGAGACTTCGTGAAGACGACATTCTGGTTCGTCCAATTCCCCGAGTCCGATACCGCGCACCTCCTCCAACGCTCCTCCAGCGAACAGACCTCTGCATAGGCGGCGGCCAACTGGTCGTTGCGGCGGACCACCGTGGCCACGCGAGTCATCAGATTGCCCAGTTGCTGGTGAAGGTCGTAAGGGTTTTCATCGCCGGCCGTCCGTACGAGCAGAGCCCTGTGGCGTTCTTCCTCGCGGCGCAACCCCGAATCGAAGAGCCGCGACGATTCCTCAGCAGCCTTCTTGCCGCCAGAGTCGCAGCTCGCGATCACCCCCGGCGCACAGAACAAACCGCTGAAAATACAGGAGAGCAGCGAATTCGCACCGAGCCGGTTGGCACCGTGGTACTGATAGTCGCATTCGCCGATGGCGTACAGCCCGGGAATGTTGGTCTGCTGATTTCGCGGCGAGCCCTCCACGAGGCCGCCCGTGCTGCTCTTTTCATAGTCGACCCACAGGCCGCCCATTGAATAGTGAACGGCCGGGAAAATCTTCATCGGAACGACCCGCGGGTCGACCCCCTGGAACTTTTCGTAGATTTCCAGAATGCCGCCCAACTTGCGGTCAAGCGTCTCACGCGGGACATGCGTGAGATCGAGATAGACGCAGAGCCGATCCTTCTCGACGGACAGTCCCTCGTTGGTGCAGATGTCGAAGATCTCGCGGGTCGCGATGTCGCGGGGCACGAGATTGCCGTACTTCGGATACCGCTCTTCGAGAAAGTAACTCCGTTCCGACTCGGGGATGTCCCGGGGATCACGGGGATCGTGCGGCGTCTTGGGAACCCACACACGGCCCCCCTCGCCGCGGGCGCTCTCGCTCATCAGCCGCAGCTTGTCGGCACCCGGGATGGCGGTGGGGTGCACCTGAATAAACTCCCCGTTGCCATACCAGGCCCCGGCCCGGTAGGCCCGGCTGACGGCGCTGCCGTTACAGACCATCGACATGGTCGAACGCCCGAACAGTAATCCACAGCCCCCGGTCGCGATGATCACCGCATCGGCAGGGAACGCGCGGAACTGCATGGTGACGAGATCCTGGCAGATCGCACCACGGCACCGGCCCGCATCATCGAGCACCGGCTCCAGGAAATCCCAAAATTCCCACTTTTTGACTTTGCCTTCCACCTCCCAGCGGCGGACCTGCTCATCCAGCGAATAGAGCAACTGCTGGCCCGTTGTGGCGCCGGCAAAGGCGGTCCGCTTGAAGAGCGTGCCGCCGAACCGCCGCTGATCACGAAAGCCCTCGGGGGTGCGGTTGAAGGGCACGCCGAGCCGATCCATGAGGTCCACGATCCGGGGCCCCCAGTCGGCCATCTCCTTGACGGGCGGCTGGTGCTGCAGGAAATCGCCTCCGTAGACGGTGTCGTCGAAGTGCTTCCACTCATTGTCGCCCTGCTGCCGAGTGAGGGAATTGACGCTGTTGATCCCGCCCTGGGCGCACACGCTGTGCGATCGTTTGACAGGGACAAGGCTGACCAGGTCGACCTGGACGCCGAGTTCTGCCAGCCGCATGGTGGCGGAAAGGCCGGCCAATCCACCGCCGATCACGAGGACTCTGGGTTGTGCCATGATGCTCGGGCTCCTGGGTGGGCCAGGGCTGATCAAGAGGTTGATCAGCCGCCTGACGGGGTGCGGGGTACGGATCCGGACGTGGGCACGACCGGGGCGGCTGTCTCAGACGTGTGAACGGCCGGAGCCTGACCGTGCGACGGTGATGACTCGAGCGGCGACTGACCGCCTTCCAACATCCGCTTCACGTCCTCCATCCGAGTTTCAATCACTTTCGCCTGCTCAACATCGACGCTTCGCATGCCGCCGAGCGCGCCGAGACCGGCTCCACCAAGCAGCACGCCCACCATGATGCTGATCCAGTTTGCCCGTCGCATGGCTCCCGGACTCGTCCACAGGCCCCAGGTGATGCCCAGCGTCCAAAGGCCGTTGGAGAAGTGAAACACCGTCGACAGGATGCCCACCGCATAGAGGATGGTAATCAGGAGCGGCCGCAAGACCACGGCTGCGGAACTCGTGGCGTGGTGAGGATCAAACCTGCCACCGCCGAACGGCGTGCCCAGCCAGTGCAGTTGCGTGATGTGCCAGATGATGAAGACGAAGGCAATCATGCCGGTTGCCCGCTGCAGCGTGTAGCGGACGTTGCCGACATAGGAATAGGAGCCGACGTTCGGCAGGCCGTTGGCGATGATCACGAACCCGACCACGGCATGGAAGAGCATCGGCAGGAAAATGAACGCCCACTCGATGGGCACGAGCAGCGGTCCGAGCGAATGGATCATGTCCACTCGCGACTGGAAGACCCCCGGACCGGCCAGCACTGAGGCATTGGTGAGGAGATGCACTACCAAGAAGGCCCCGACCGGCATCAGTCCCGCCAACGAGAACAACCGGTAGATCAGAAACTGGTGCCGGGCAAGAAAGGACTGGGATGGGTCGTTCGCGGTCACAAACTGCCTCGCTGCACTGTATTGGGCGGCCGAATCGATGCCGGTGATTCACGCGGCAGGCGGAGGTGCCTTCCGCCGGGAACCAAGAGTATACGGGGAGTATAGATTTGGCGACGGACGCGGCAACGGCGACACTGCATTTGGCGAGCCTCACGTCTGATTTTATACTTCTGTCGAGTGTTCGACCGGTGCGCGGAGGGTCGTTGGTGCCGAATCCAGTTCCATCTTCGGAGAGCTATCCCCCCCCCGGGTCGTGTGATGCCGGGGCGGTTCTGGAGCACCTCCCGGATGGCATCGCGCTGGTTCGCGGCGATACCACCATCGTCTGGTCGAATGGCCTGTTGGCACACTGGTGCCACAAGACCGATCTTCGGGGCCTCACTTTTTTTGATGCGCTCGACAGGCCGGAGATTCTTGGGACCGATGCGGGCATCTTTGCCGCGACGATCGCCACCGGCCGCACGATGTCAGCAACCCTGCGGACCGCCGACAACCGGTATTTCCATCTGCAGGCCGCGGCCTACACCGCCGACGCAGACGGCCCCGTCGCCGTCGCCGCGGTGCGAGATGTCACGCACACGATCCTCGAGCAGCAGAAACTCGCGGCCATCCATCAGGCGGGCCAGCAGCTCGCCGATCTGGCACCGGCCGAACTGGCCGACATGACCGTCGAGGAGCGAATCGATCTGCTCAAGAGCAACATTCTTTTCTACTCGAAGGATCTGCTGCAGTTCGACGTCGTCGAGATCCGACTGCTCGATCGGCAGACGGGCCGACTGGAACCGCTGCTCGCCGTGGGGATGCAACCCGCCGCGGAGAGCCGCGTCCTCTATGCACGGCCGGAACACAACGGCGTGACCGGCTATGTGGCTGCCACAGGGAGCAGCTATTTCTGTAACGACACCACGAAAGACCCGCTCTACCTTGAGGGCTTTAAAGGGGCAAAAAGCTCTCTGACAGTGCCCCTGATGCTGCACGAGCAGGTGATCGGCACGTTCAACGTCGAAAGCCCGGAGCCGGGCGGTTTCTCGGAGACGGACCTGCGGTTTCTCGAAATCTTCTCTCGCGATGTGGCCGCCGCCCTCAACACACTCGAGCTGCTCGTGGCCGAAAAGGCTTCGACCGCGGCGGAAAGCATCGAAGCCATTCACGGTGCCGTGGCGTTGCCGGTCGATGACATTCTGAACGATGCCGTCAGCGTCATGGAACGCTACATCGGGCATGATGCGGATGTTGTGGAACGGCTTCAGCGGATTCTCCGCAATGCCCGCGATATCAAGCAGGTGATTCAAAAAGTCGGCGAACAGATGACGCCCAGCTCAGCCCATGCCCAGCGGCGACAGGGCGATCGCCATCCGACACTCGCCGACCGCCGTATTCTCGTCGTGGATGCCGATGAACAGGTTCGAGCCGCGGCGCATGCGTTGCTTGAGCGATATGGTTGCACCGTCGAGACGGCCCGCGACGGCACGGAAGCGGCTTCGATGGTGCGAGCCTGCGGTGCCGAGGCATACGATGTGATCATCGCCGACATCCGCCTGCCCGACATGAGTGGCTATCAGCTCCTTGTCAGACTCCGGGAGTTGCGGGATGTCGTGCCGCTCGTGCTGATGACCGGATTCGGATACGACCCGGGCCACTCCATCGTCAAAGCCCGGCAGGCGGGCATCGACCTCGTGCTCTTCAAGCCGTTCCGGGTCGATCAGCTGCTCGAGACGGTGGAAAAGGTGCTCGGACGCTCTGTCGCGCGTGCATCCGAGTGATCGCAGCCCAACACCAGCCGCCGACGACGAGCGATGAGCCCCCTCTTTCGGGTCATCGCGAATAGCCGCGACTGCGCGAAAAGGTGCTGTATTGGCCGCTCTGGAAGTCTGGACAGGCTGGGGGGCACCACTGGCGTGACCTGCCCTTGACCCGACTTCACGCCGACAGGTACCTCTCCCGCCTGCGAGACCGGTCCTGCGCACAGGAAGCAGCATCAATGGCACGAGCGATCAGCTTTTTGGTAATCAACCCATTCCGCGTGGCCCATTTGGTCCAGCCCCGCAGCGGGGCGTTCGTGGCCATGCTCGGGCTCGCGTGCCTGGTTCTCGGCCTGGACACCGTGCAGGGCCTTCGGGCGGAGGAGGCCACTCCAGAGGCACTCCCGGCCCCCACCGCCGAAGCAGCGGCCGCCCGTCGGGTCATGCAGGAAGCCATCTCCCAGGCGGGCGAGAACGGTCCCGCCACGGCAGCCCCAGTCACCACCGAGAATGCCGCGGCGACCGAGGTTCCAGATGATCTCCTCGTGGCGCGGATCTCAGCGGAAGTCGCCGCCAAACAACTCGAGGCCAGACGCACGGCGCAGCGGTCCCCCGCCGACGCGCTTGCCTTGCTCGACGAGGCGGCGGCGAAGGTCGCCGATCCGGCCGTTCCTGAGAAGGTCCGAACCCAGCTCCAGCAGCGGATCGAACGCGCCCGTCGCGACATCGAGGAATCAACGGGCAAGCGGCGTGGGGAGCTTGAGATGGAGCGTCGCAGCGCCCAAGTCGACGCCCGCATCGACCGCGAGAGGGCCCAGAAGGTCGAAGTCGACCAACGCCTGGCGATGCTCGTGGACGAATACAACTCCCTCATCGACACCCAGCGGTTTCCCGAGGCCGAGGCGGTTGCCAAGAAAGCCGGCCAACTCGCCCCCGACAACCCGATCGTCCGGCAGTTGCTCTCGCAGAGTCGTGTCATCCGCCGCCTCGACACACAAAAGACGATCGAGGGAGAGAAGCGGGACGGATTCCTGGATGTGGTGGAGGACACCGAACGCTCTTCCGCTCCCTTCGTCGGTCCGATCGAATTCCCCACCACCCGCGACTGGGAAGATCTGACGAAGAACCGCACGCGACTTCAGGCGGAGGGGCGTGCACGGGCGACGCCCGCGGAACTCCAAATCCAGAAACGAATGAGCGTGAAGGTGAAGGCGTCGCACCGAGACCAGCCACTCTCGGCTGTTCTCGATGCCTTGGCCAAGCAGGCCGATGTGCCGATCCATCTCGACATGGTCGGCCTCGAACAGGAAGCGGTCCGGAGCGACACGCCGGTGACCATTTCGCTCGATCAGCCGATCTCGCTGAAGAGTGCCCTCAAACTGCTGCTCGAACCGCTCCACCTCGACTGTGTGGTCAAGGACGAGGTACTCAAGGTGACGAGCCCACGGCTCGTGAAGGGAGAGGTCTACAGTGTCTCCTATCCGGTGGCCGATCTCGTGATCCCGATCCCGAATTTTTCCTCCGACGGCCTGGGCATCACGGGCGCCCTTCGCGACGGCTATTCCCGGATCAGCCCGCGGAACGCCGCCTCCGTTCAGTTCGGCCCGCCTCCGGTGGGCATCAACGGCGTGAGCCGCGCTGGTGGGGATGCGTCTGTCGATCCAGCGTCGTTGGCGCAGTTCCAGGGGGGCGGCAACGCCCCGGCGATGGGCTCGACCCCTTCCATTCCCTTCGGCGCCCCGACCGGCGGCGGCAGTCAGGCTGACTTCCAGTCGCTCATCGAGCTCATCCAAAACACCGTCTCTCCGCAGACCTGGAACACCGTGGGCGGTCAGGGTGCCATTCAACAATTTGCCACGAATCTCAGCATCGTGGTCAGCCAGACGCAGGAGGTGCACGAGGAGATCGCCGACCTGCTCGAGCAGCTCCGCCGGCTGCAGGACCTGCAGGTGACGATCGAGGTCCGGTTCATCCGCCTGAACGACACCTTCTTCGAGCGGATCGGTGTCGACTTCGATTTCAATATCCAGACGGGTGTGCAAACGCCGCTCAATCTGACGGCCGTGCCAACACAGACAAACGGCTCACTCAGCCCGTCGTCACTCGGTCTCCAGACCGCGCCCGGAGGCGCCAGCCAGACGATCGGCCTCGACAACAGTGGCAGCCCGGGCGTCGCCCGGGGCGGCGGCACGACGACCGGTGGCGCAACGGCCGGTCAGACGCAGGGCCAGACCAATGGCAACTACTTCTCGATTCCGTTCCGTCAAAACAGCTTCGGCAGCGCCACGGTGCCTGCGCTGCCAGGCCTGCCCGACCCGGGCACATCGGCTGCCAACTTCGGCTTCGCGATTCTCAGCGACATCGAAGCCTTCTTCCTGATCCAGGCGGCCCAGGGCAATACGCGATCCAATGTCATGCAGGCCCCGAAGGTCACGCTCTTCAATGGCCAAAACGCCTTCATCTCCGACACCACCCAGCGACCGTTCGTGACGAGTGTCGTGCCGGTGGTCGGCGACTTCGCCGCGGCCCAGCAGCCGGTGATCACGGTGCTCTCGGAAGGCACGGCCGTGAATGTGCAGGCGGTCGTCTCCAGCGACCGGCGGTTCGTCCGGCTGACGCTCGTACCGTTCTTCTCGCAGATCGGTCGGGTCGAGCAGTTTCAATTCGAGGGAACGCGGTCCACCAAATCCAAGAGCAGCGACGAGAAGACCGGCCTGAGCGGTGATGCCAATGCCGGTGGCGGCCTGCAGGCCGGCCTGGAGACCCAGGCGAAGGCAGACCGCGAGGAGGAGACCTTCTCCCGCGGTACCACGATCCAGTTGCCGGAATTCATCTTCACGACGGTCACCACGACCGTGAGCGTTCCCGACGGCGGCACGGTGCTGCTCGGTGGGATCAAGCGGCTCCGCGAAGGCCGCAATGAGTTCGGTGTGCCGATCCTCTCGAAGATCCCCTACGTCAACCGCCTCTTTAAGAACGTGGGCATGGGCCGCACCACCGACAGCCTGATGCTGATGGTGACGCCGCGGATCATCATCCAGGAAGAAGAAGAGGACAAACTCCTCGGTGTGAACCGGCCCTGAGCGATTCCCTCTGCGATCCCTGGAAACCCTCCGCATGCTGACAGTCTTTCTCACCGCCGGAGGCCTGCTCTGTGGTCTCGGCGTGGCGGCGGGCTCGTTTGGAGCCCATGGACTCCAGGCGCTCCTCGATGCCACCGGCCGGGCCGACAACTGGGAGACGGCGGTCCGCTACTGCCTCTATCACGGTCTGGCGATCCTCGTGATTGCAGTGGCGTCAGCCTTGCCTCAGGCTGCGAATGGCCGC
>CANETO010000002.1 GCA_947440895.1 Planctomycetaceae bacterium
GCCTGGAACGGCAGGTCGATCTCGTGACGCGTCGCCAGCCGCTCGCCGATGACGTTGTTTTCGTACGGCAGCGTCGTCCAGATGCCGAGCCCCTGCCCTGCCGTCGGTGTCTGCGGCAGATTCTGCCGGACGTACGAGACGCCGGAGTGCTGGTACCAGGTCAGGGCATCCTGCGCGAGCGGCTGCCCCAGCCAGTAGTGGTCGAGCCGCGGCCACCATTCGCTCTGGGTGAAGAATGGATTGACGCGGGCGCTCGTGAGCAGCCGGAGTTCGCGGTTCTCGATCGGCCGCCGCAGGTCGACCCAGGTACGCTGCTCGTAGCCTTCCTCCCACTCCGCCTCGTAGTATTCCTCGAGGAAGTTCATGTCGCTGATCCAGCCGGCCGTGCCGCGGGCCTGCCAGCCCCCGAAGAAGCTCTCGGTGCTGCCACCGAGGTCCTGGCGGTGCCGCCAGAATGAGCGGCCTCGAAACGTCCGGTTTGGATAGCCGGGATAGGTGAAGTCGCGGCGATAGAGGCCGAGATTATCCTGGCCGACGTCGCCGATGAACCAGGCGTCGAGGTCGCCGCTGGTGGGCCCGCCGTACCCGAGGAAGTCGGGCCGGTTGTAGAGCAGCGACGTGCCGCCGCCGGGGCCGCGGTAGCTCAGGTAGTCGACGTCGAAATCCCAGTCGACGCCGTCCGGCGGCCGCTGCCAGCCAAAGACCTGGAAGGCATCCCAGCTGGTGAGCAACTGCGTACCGAAGATGCGGTCGTTCTTGATCTGGGCGTTGTTGATATAGAAGGTAGGCTTCTTCGCGTTGGTCGCCAGCACCGGCCACCAGAGCACCGGCACGCCGCCAAACGTGAGCGTGTTGCCACGGCTGGTGATGAACTGCTGGTGCTCGACGGCAGGCTCACCGGTGGCGGGGTCGATGGCACGCTCACCGCCAGGCCCGGCCAACGGCACCTGCTCGTCGGTGAACTCGAGCTCGCGCGAGCGGAACTCCCAGCTCGGCACACCCAGCCGGCTGGAGGTGAGGCCCGTCTGCTGGGCGACGAACCGGCTGCGGTCGACCTGCCGCAGCACGTCCGCCCGCAGCCGCACGACGCCGGAATAGTTGTCGACCGGGGTCAGAACCGTCGCACCGGTGATCACACCGCTCGACCGCGGCACGTCGTAGAACATGCTCACCGCCTCGACCACCCGTTGCCCCTGCCGGAAGATGACGTTGCCCTCCATGTAGAGTTCCAGCGGCACATCGCCGGCCTGCGCCGCATTGCCCTCCAGGTCGGGCTGCCCCTGCCCGCGGGTCCAGATCACGAGCCGGTCGGCGGAGATGTCGAGCGGGCCGGCCGGGTCGACGCCGTCCACGACGAGGTTCACGCCGGAGGTGATCACCGCCACCCACTCGTTGCCCGTCGGGCTGGGGAACCAGCGGATGTTGAGCGGCACGCTCGACCGCGGGAAGGCTCGCAGCCGACGGGCGGTCGTGGCGGCGTTCACCTGCGGCACCGGGGCCGCGCCGAATTCACTGAACTGCGCCCGCTGGATCGGTTCCTCAGGAGCCGTCTCCGCATCGGCATCGGCGGTGTAAGCCACCGGCACGACACGGTCGGCCGGTGCGTCGTAGATCGGTGGCGTGCCGGCGGCCGGCACGGTGCTGGCAAATTCGAGCGTCGGATCCCCCTGCATCCAGAAACGGCCCGTCCAGCGTGGACCGCGAACGGTGGTCGCCGTGGCAGTGGCATCGGCGGCGCCCGACTGCACGGCGACGTTCCCCGCCATTCTCACGAGCAGGCTGCGGACCGGCAGCGAGAGTGCCTGTTCCCCGTCATCCTCATCACTCGCTGCCAGGTCGACCGACGGCTCCGGCTCCTGCTCGATCCACACCACCGCCTCATGCGCCGTGGCCTCCGTCGCTCCCTGCCGGATCCGCACACCACCGGTGAGGTGCCACACATCGTACGAGCCCTCCGTCCACCGCGATGCCTGCGTGGCATTGATCGTGACATTCTCTCGCGGATCAGCCGACGGAACTTCGATGCTGCCCGCCTCGGCGATGGCCGCTGCCAGACCGCGGGCCGGTAACGCGGCAAGCACGCCAGCCGTTGCTGTTTCACGCAGTGGCTGGGCGGCTGCCGGTGACTGCGCCACAGCATGCTGCGCGGCTCCGAGCAGCATGGCCATCACCAGCACCGACGCCATCACCCGCACCGACGCCATCGCCGACAACACGCCTGACCACTGCGAGTGCAAACGATGTCGCGTGCGCGCAGGACCTCGGCGCGATGGGTTCACAACCCGATGTCGCGGGGGCGCAGCGGTGGCGTGGATGAACGGAGAAAACACGCGTGCGGAAGCGTCCGTGGGTTTGAAAAAGGGCCTGTGCGGAAAATGCGCGGGACTATAGGAGTGCCCGCGCCGACGGGTCAAGGCGTTGCCGCTGCCCAACAGACTCCGCAAGTCGTGGCTGCAAAGGGGGTTACCGACGTGCGTGGCCCGCCGGGTCCCACAGTCCTCCAGGCTGGCTCTGGCGTGATCCGATGCATGCCGCGATCGCAAGCGACGCAGCGTGGGCGGTCCGGGCAACGGCAGTCCTGGTAAAGCAGGCAAACCCCGGCCTCACGTCACCTACCCAGCCTGCTTCTCCCAGCCGCGGTACCATACTCCTCCGGTCTCCGCGAACCGCTCCACGCCCGCTCCCCCAGCGGCTTGCCCCGGCCCCCTCCGGCCCCGTTCTTGGCTCGATATCCCCGCCGCCTACCCGTCCTACCACCCTCGACACGAAAGCCGATCCATGCTCCCGGTTGCTGATCGTGTTGCGAGTTGGCTGGTGCGTCACCGCACGCTGCTGGCCATTTTCGCGGTGGTGGCGACGATCGTGTCTGTCGCCCAATCGCGGCGTCTCGAATTCTCTCGGTCGATCGATACCATGTTCGACCGCACCGATCCGGCACTCGTTCCTTATCGACGGATGCTTCGCGCGTTTGGTTCGAGCGAAGTGGTGCTGGCGGCCTACGATGACCCGGAACTCTTCTCCATCGCCGGCATCGAACGGCTGCGCAGGATCACCGACACGATCGCCGCACTCCCCGGCATCGCCTCGGCCACGAGCCTGGCCGACACGCCGCTGGGCAACCGCATCATCGATCTCGACAACAGCCCCACGGCTCGCCGGTTCGTCACACTCCTGGAAGGGTATGCCGTCGGTGCCGACCATCGAACTGCCGCGATCGTCTGTGTGCTGAAGGCCCCGTCAGCAGCACCGCTGGACACCCCCACGACGCCGGCCTCACCACGGCCGACAGATTCCCGAGGCGACGCGATCGACCGCGTCCGCGCCATTGTGGCCGACCTGCCGGCAGGGACTGTCGCCGGAGAACCGGTGATGCTCCGCGACGGGTTCGCCATGCTGAAACGCGACGGCAATCTCCTCGGCACGGCCAGCGCCATTCTGTCCGGCGCCGTGCTGCTCATCTCGTTCCGCAGCCTCCGCTGGCTCGTTGTGCCGCTGGCGGTCGTGCTCTTGTCACTCTGGAGCACACGGGGCATTCTCGCCGTCATCGGCCTCAAGCTGACCATGGTCTCGACCATGCTCTCCGCGATGGTCACGGTGGTGGGGATCGCCACCGTGGTGCACGTGATCGTGGAGTTTCGTCGGCAGCGGGATGAGGGTCTGCCCCCGGCCGCGGCGCTTGAACGCGCCATAGCGATCCTCTTCTGGCCGGTGGTTGGCTCGATCGCCACCGACGTGATCGGCTTCGGTTCGCTCATCGCCAGCCGCGTGGGGCCGGTCCACGACTTTGGCATCATGACGAGCGTGGGGGCGATCATGGTGCTCATATCCGCGGCGGTCGTCGTTCCCTTTGTCGCCCTGTGGGGCAGATTTGACACCGACCCGAAGAGGGCCTGGGGCGAGGGCGTTCTTGAAATGGGGCTCGACGGTCTGGTGCAGCGGATCGTGCGGCATCCGGGCCCCATTCTGCTGGTGTCGACGCTGCTCGTGGCCGCGGCGGTGGCGGGCATGCGTTGGCTGGAGGTGGAGACCGATTTCACCCGCAACTTCCGCACGTCGAGCCCCGTGGTCGCCTCCTACGACATGATCGAGACACGGCTGGGCGGCGCTGGCGTCTGGGATGTGCTGCTGCCAGCCGGTGAGGCGATCGACGGAAAAGTGCTCGGCGACATGACACGGCTGGAGCACCGACTGCGGACCGAGGTCACGATTCCCGATCGTGATGGCCGGCCGGTGCCCGCCCTGACGAAGGTGATGAGCCTGGCCGACGTGATGGCTGCCGTGTCGCCGATTCCGCTCGAACGGCTGCAGAGCACGCAGCTTGGCAACTGGCTCGTGACCGGGGCGCTCGACGTGATTCAGCAGCAGGTTCCGCAACTAGGCCGCACGTTCATCGGCCATGATCCCGAGGACGGCTCGACCTGGCTGCGGGTAATGCTGCGGGCCCACGAACGGCAGCCCGCGGTCCAGAAACGCGCGATCATCACCCAGGTCAACCGGATCGTATCTGAGGAATTCCCTCGGCGTGGTGACCGGCCCGCCGGTGAGGTCACGGGCTTCTTCGTGCTGCTGGCGCAACTCGTGGACCGGCTGCTCTCCGATCAGTGGCTCACATTCTTTCTCGCCACAGCGGGAATCTTCCTGCTGCTCGCCGTCAGTTTTCGGAGCCTGCTCCTGGCGACGGTGGCGCTGGTGCCCAACGTTCTGCCGATCTTCGTGGTGCTCGGCCTGCTGGGCTGGGTAGGAGACCGCATCAACATGGGCACGGCCATGATCGCTGCCGTCTCGATGGGGCTCTCAGTCGATAGTTCGATCCACTACCTGGCGGCCTTCCGCCGACGGCTCGCCATGGGCCAGACGATTCCAGCCGCGCTCGAAACCGCCCACCAGACCGCCGGCCGGGCGATGATCTTCTCGACGCTCGCGCTCGTGATCGGATTTCTGGCACTCACCACCAGTGGCTTCATCCCCACCGTGTCGTTCGGAGCGCTCTCCTGTCTGACACTCACGGGCGGGCTGTTCGGTAACTTGGTCGTCCTGCCCGTGCTGCTCTCGCTGCTGGCCCCCTGGCTGACCTCGGGATGCCGTGCCGCCGAAAACCCGCTACATTCGTCGCTTCCACCCCACCCAGACAGGAGCGGCCCATGACCCATGAATTTTCCCACCTCCGCAACATCGGCGCCGCGGGCGGCATTATCTCCGAGTCGGCCGGGCGACCGGCAACGATCGAGGCCGATGCCGTCGTGACGTTCCTCACCGAGGGGGGCATCGGCTCCGGTGCCGTCGCCGAGATCGATGCGGCCACCGGTGGACTCCTCTCCCGGCTCGTGGCGGCAGGCGAAATCACCGGGAAGCGTTTTGAGTGCGTGCCGCTCCTCGCCGCTCCCGGGCTCAAGGCCGGCCAACTCGTGGTGATGGGGCTTGGCAAGCGTGAAGAGGTCGACGCAGGCGTGCTCTACTACGCGGCGGCGACGGCCGCCCGGCATCTGGCCGGCCGACCGCGGGCGAAGGTGGCATTCATCGCCGACGGTTCCTGGACGACGAGGCAGACAGAACAGGCCGTGGCCGGCGCGGCGGTCGGCATGGTGGGTCAGGATCTCTACCGGACGGAAAAGAAACGCACACGCTTCGGCACCACCGTCTGGATGGTTGCATCGCCCGAGGCAGTGGCCCACGGCGTCGTGATCAGCGAAGGCGTGAATCTTGCGCGGCGACTGGTCAACATGCCAGCCGACGACCTCTACCCACAGACGTTTTCGGAGGAGGCGGCCGCCGTCGCTGGCCGCACCGGCATGGAGGTCGAGATCTGGGACGAGGAACAGCTGGCGCGGGAACGCTGCCAGGCGATCCTCGCCGTGAGTCGAGGCAGTAGCCGGGCCGCGAGACTCGTCATCCTCCGCTACCGCGGCCCAGGGGCGCGGGACGGTCAGCCCGATTTGGCATTCGTCGGCAAGGGCGTGACGTTCGATTCGGGCGGCCTGTCGCTCAAGCCCTCCGATTCGATGCTCACGATGAAGTGCGACATGT
The DNA here is from genome assembly GCA_947440895.1 of Planctomycetaceae bacterium. GTDB lineage: Bacteria > Planctomycetota > Planctomycetia > Pirellulales > UBA1268 > CAMCQY01. The sequence goes on from CANETO010000002.1 coordinate 6,025, forward strand.
CGGGGGGCGCCGCGGTGCTGGCGGCGGCTGCGACCATCGCCGCTCTCAAGCTCCCGATCAATCTCGTGGTAGCCATCGGCCTGGTCGAAAACATGACTGGGCCGGCCGCATACAAACTCGGCGACGTGATCACCGCCCGGAGCGGCACCACGATCGAGATTCACAACACCGACGCCGAAGGGCGGGTCGTGCTGGCCGATGTGCTTGATGTGGTCCTTGGTTTCAAGCCGAAGCGAATCATTGACGCCGCCACACTCACCGGCGCCTGCATGGTCGCGCTCGGCCACGATGTCGCCGGACTGTTCAGCAACGACCAGAGCTGCTGCGACGATGTCGCCCGGGCGGCCCGCGCCGTAGGGGAGCCCGTCTGGCAGCTGCCGATGTATGCCGACTACGACGACCAGATCCGGAGCGAGGTCGCCGACATCAAGAACGTCGGTGACGGTCGTTGGGGGGGCGCGATCACGGCGGCGAAGTTCCTCGAGCGATTCGTCGGCGGGATCCCGTGGACCCATGTCGACATCGCCGGCCCGGCGTTCGCGGAGAAGCCACGACCGTGGATCGACGGCGGTGGCACGGGGGCCTTCGTGCGGCCGCTTGTGGAACTGGCGCGGGGACAGGACTGAGTGAAGCCGGCCCCCCGCCCTTACAGCAGCGTCCCGAGTTCGTCGACGAGTTCACCAAACCGCGTCAGGGCGGTTGCCACCGGCTCGGGCTTTTCGAGATCCACGCCCGCGTCACGGAGCAGATCGAGCGGCCACTTCGAACAGCCACCCTTGAGAAACGCCCGATACGCCTCAAGTTCCTGTACCCCCCCCTCGGCCACCCGCTTGGCCAGCGTGATCGCGGCCGAAAGGCCGGTGGCATACTTGTAGACATAGAAGGCGTTGTAGAAGTGCGGGATGCGGAGGCACTCGAGTTCTAACTGGGTGTCGATGGCAAACCGGGGGCCGAAGTAGGCATCGAGCAGTTCGCGGTAGATCGTCCGAAGCCGCTCGAGCGTCAGCGGCTCGCCCGCCTCGGCCGAGGCGTGGCTCTTTCTCTCGAACTCCGCGAACATCGTCTGCCGCACGATCGTGGCGCGAATGGAGTCGATCTCCCGGGCAATGATCGCGGCCCGTTCCTTTTTCGACGTCGCCCGCGCGAGCAAGAGCCGCGTCAGCAGTTGCTCGTTGAATGTGCTCGCCACTTCTGCCACGAAAATGGTGTAGCCGGAATAGTGGTAGGGCTGGGCCTCGGCCGAATACCGCGTGTGCATCGAATGGCCCGCCTCGTGCGCGAGCGTGAAAACGTGCTCGATCGCCTCCTCCTGGAAATTCATCAGGATGTACGGGTCGGAGTCATAGGTGCCCGAACTGAAGGCGCCCGACTGCTTTCCCGCGTTGGGATAGCGGTCGCACCAGCGGCCCATGAGTCCGTTCTCCAGCCGCGTGGTGTACTCGGCCCCAAGCGGCCCGAGTGATTCAATCACCACCCGCACCGCATCGTTCCAGCTGTGACGTTGTTCCAGTTCAGGCACCAGCGGCACGTAGCAATCGTAGTGGTGGATCTCGTCAAGCCCGAGAAGGCGCCTGCGGAGGTCGTAATACCGGTGGACGGTGGGCAGGTGGGCGTGGACCGCAGCGATCAGCTGATCGTAGACGGCGATCGGCACGTTGTCGGCAAAGAGGGCCGCATCGACGGCACTCGGATAGCCCCGCACCTTGGCCGCATAGACATCGCGTTCGTTGGAGCCCGAGAGGGTGGCGGCCAGCGTGTTGGCGTGGGCCTCGTACTGGGCGTAATACTGGTGAAAGGCCGTCCGCCGCACCTCCCGCGAACCGTCGTGCAGGAGCGTCACGAACGTTGCATTCGACAGTTCGACCTGCCCACCCGTGCCGGTGGTCACACTGCCAAATTTCATATCGGCGTCGGTCAACTGCCGGAAAACCTTCGCTGCCGTGCCGGCAAACGTGCCCTGCATCGCCAGAAGTTTTTCCTCCGGCTCCGAGAGCACATGCGGCCGCGTCCGCGTGAGCCGTTCCAGCAGCAGGCGGTAGGGCGTCAGGGACGGCGACTGCATCCATACCGTCAACGTGTCGGGGGGGATCGCCATGATCTCAGGTCGAATGAAGCTCGCCTTCTCGCCTGCCAGCGTGGCGACGTGCTGAAAGCGGCCCGTCATCCGCTGCGGATCGGCCGCCCCCTGATCTTCGCTGGCACGCAGGTGGGCATAGGTGCCGAGCCGGTCCCCCTCGCGGTCGACCGCGAGGTCATAGGCGAGGCACTCCGCGAGCCGCTCCGGCGACGAACCGAGCGTGCCGGCAAACGCCGCAAATCCCGGAATCTGTTTCTCCCATTCCGAGAGCGCTGCCGCCCACTCGGCATCGGATGCAAACAGGCTGCCGAGATCCCACGTATCCCCCAAGGCCACGTCGCGCCGCGCCGGAAGACTCTTCACCGCACTATCAGCCATCGTTCTTCTCCTTCATCAATGATCGCAAAACATACCACGGAGAGCACCGGAAGTTGACATCCACGGTTCGGGGCTGCCCATGCCCCGTCGCCGGACGTTCACTCCGGCATCCTGCCTCCGCTCACTCGATGCTGACTGCGCTCCGGCATCCTGCCTGCGCTGGTCAGCAACGCCGGCTCTCGGGACATGGGCAGCCCCTCACGGATTCAGCAACCGAAACAGTGAACGAACAATCATGATGCCAAAATTTAAGGTTTATCCGGACGGTTCGCATGGATCACGGATTCAGCAAGTTGAAAACTTGCTGCCGCTGGCGGACTGCCCGATGTCACGACGAGAGGATTCCGCGAGGGGTTGCCCCTTTCGTGGAGCCGGCCTTGCTGGCAAGCGGAGCCATGGATGGCGGAGCGTAGCCAGCATGGAGTGAGCGAAGGACAGGATGTCCGAAGCGAACGTCCGGCTCGACGGAAGGGGCAACCCCGGCCCATGGCAGGGCTCGTCACAGCCTCCACACCGCGCTGCCCCAGGCCAGTCCGCCACCGAAGCCGCAGACCACGATCGTACTGCCACGTCCGATCCTGCCCGTGCGCCACGCCCCGTCCATCGCGCGCGGGATCGAGCCACTCGACGTGTTGCCGTAGCGGTCAAGATTCACCATGAAACGGTCGGCTGAAATACCCAGGGATGCACGGGCTCCCTCGATGATCCGGGCATTGGCCTGATGCAGCACGAACAGGTCGATCTCCTCAAGAGCCAGGCCCGACCGGTCGACCACCTGACGGATGTTGTCCTCGGCCAAGCGAATCGCCCACTTGAACACGGCGCGACCATCCATCTGCATGAACTGTGCCCGGCGGGCCAGCCCCTCCGCCGTGACCGGCTGTCGTGAACCGCTCATCGGGCAGGCCAACAGGCCCGCACCACGGCCATCTGAGCCGAGCGAAAATGAAAGTAATCCATGTTCCCGCCCAGAGCTTTCGGGCTCCGTCGCCTCGAGCAACACCGCTCCGGCGCCGTCGCCGAAAAGAGGCCAGGTCTTGATGTCCTCGGGGTCAACAACGCGGGAATTCGTATCCGCGCCGGTCACGAGCGCCAGCCGACTCGACCCGGCCACGAGAAAATTGGCGGCGGTCACAAGTGCATAGGCAAAGCTCGCGCAGGCGGCAGTCACGTCCATGGCCGGTGCATCGATCTGCAAATTTTCCTGCACGATGCAGGCGGTGGAGGGAATGCTCATGTCGGGAGTGAAGGTGCCCAGCACGAGCAGGTCGACGGCTGCGGTGTCCGCCCCTGCCTGGGCGAGTGCCGCCCGGCAGGCAGCCGTGGCCAGATCACTCGTTGCCATGTCCGGCAACGCACACCGCCTCTCATGAATCCCCGTTCGGGCGACGATCCATTCGGGATCGCAGCCAAGCCTGGCCAAATCGGCATTGGTCACCACGTTTGACGGAACGCTGCTGCCGATACCTGCCAGACGAAAGCCCACGGCCCGACCGAATCGGGATCGCCGGGGCGAAGTGAGAATATCGGACATCGCGGCAGCCGCCTCCGGTCAGTTTCGCGGTGCCGCCACGCGACGCAGGTGCCGCGGCTGGATGATATCCGTGGCCAGCCCCAGACGTCGTAGAAGCCGGATCTCGTAGTAGGTGAGGTCGAACTCCCACCATTTGTGCTGCACGCTCGCACTGGCCGGATCATGGTGGTGGTTGTTGTGCCAGCCCTCGCCCGCCGCCACCATCGCCACGAACCAGTTGTTGCGGCTGTCCTCACCGGTTTCATAGGTCCGATACCCGAACAGGTGCGACAACGAATTCACGCTCCACGTCATGTGCCAGACGAGCACCGTGCGGACGAACGCACCCCACACCAGCCAACTGGTTCCCAACTGGACGCCGTGGGCCCAGTCGCCCCCGGTGAACCGGCCCACCACCAGCCCCGCGAGGGCGAAAATGGACGCATGGGCCAGGTAGATCCAAAGGGTGCTCGTCGGGTGCCGCTCGAGATATCGGAAGTAGCGGTCGGCGAGGATGTCGCGGGCGTACTTGTCGAGAAAGGCGAGCGTGCGCCGATCAGGTGCCCGACGGAACAGCCAGCCGACGTGGGACCAGCTCGCGCCGTCACGCGGCGTATGCGGATCTTCCGGCTCGTCGGAATGAACATGGTGGAGCCGGTGTGTTGCCACCCAGCGGGCCGGTGTGTCTTCAAGGCAACAGAGCGCGACCGTTGCCAGCGACCGCTCCAGCCAGAGCGGCACCTTCAGGCTGCGATGGGTGAGGAGCCGGTGATAGCCGAGATTGATGCCCATGCCGAAAACGTGCGTGCCCACCAGGGCGATCACCAACCCCGACCAACTGAAACACCACGGGAGCATCGCGAAGCACGCCAACGCGTGCACCACGAAAATGGGAAGAAAATACTCCCAGTGCACGTTGCTCCAGTGCAGATCCCAGCCAGTGACGGCTCTTGTTGATCCTGCTACGGCAGCAGTCGCGAGCGGCCCGCCGCCCGCCGCCGAACGAGACGCCGCCCCGGGTACCGCTGATGTTGAGTGCATGAGTCGCCTGAGTAGGGCTAAAGGGATCGTCCGAACGAGACATATCATTATCGGGCGGCGGTGTGGTTCCACAAGCGGATATAATGGCCGCCCGCACGGGACACGGTCACCCCATCAATCACAATCGCTGCAACCCTCCATAATCACATCACCGGCGACTCACGCCTGAACCGATCACTGGCCGTCCTGGGCACCAGCCGGCACCGCAGCATCGGCCGACGGCGTCCCGGCTTCCACCTTCTGCACCATGCTATCCCGGCCGAGGTGGATCTTCGCATATTCCTTGTCAGACACGACGTAATACCAGTCGGCGAAGCGGCCGTTCAGCTCCCGAACACGTTTCTGTGCGGCCTTTACTTTCTCATCATAGTCGTCCTGCTTCCGGCGGTTCTCGCGTTCCACCTGCCGTCGGTTCTCGAGAGCCACCTGCGCTGCAGCCTCTGCCTCATCCGCTTTCTTGAGGCTCTCCGCCGCATCGGGCTTCTCCTCACTGGGGGCCTCTTCGCCGGCCTTCTGCTCGTCTTTCGGGGTGTCGCCGACCTTCTGGGTGGCATCGTCGGCCGCAGCAGGCACTTCCGGCAGCGGATCGAGTGTCGGCTTCTCCAGCAATTTCTCGTTGAACCGAGCCATGACGAGCAGATAGCGACCGCTTGTCTCGCCGGGAGTATCCTTGCCGGCCTCAGCACTGCCGGCGTCCTTGGTATCGCCCGGCTTCGATTCCGACGCCACCGTGGTGGGAGCACCAAATCGGAGCACGTATTCCACGCCGTCCTTCATCCCCACGATCGTCTCGCCGTCCGTGGAGAGAATCTCGCCGGTCTTCAGGGGCATAAAGCCCTTTTGCTGCATCGAAGTGACCGCTTCCCGATCGCTTGTGAAGCTCTCCTCGGCCTTCAACTCAGCGCTCAGCCCCGATGGCTTGCGGGCCACGTCCACGATCTTGAGATCGCCCAACGCGTTCCGCAGATCGTTGAGCTTGCCTGCGGCGAGCTCCTCCCCATCGGCCAGCGACTCCTCCTTCGGCTCCCCATCCCCCGAAAAAGCCTCCAGACGCACGAGCGACCACTTCGCAGCCTTGTCGTCGTAGGCCAGATCAACGCGGTACTTTCGATCCAGCTGCACACCAACACGGCCATTGGACTCGACCGCCACGAGGGCGTAGTCCTCGAGCCCGAGCCGCCGCACGTCCCACGGTGAGAGCTTGAGCAGATCTTTTTCGATCCAGTCGCCGAAGGTGGTCGTGAATTTCGACGTGTCAATCTCCACGCGATAGACGGGGTCCTGGCCGGCCTTGCGGACAAACCGCAACGTCCGACCGGAAGGATCACCGCCGACCCGCCGCTTGTCCTCTTTTCCCACGATTAACCGAGCGAGCTTGTTGCCGGAACCGTCGCGAATCTCGACCAATTGCCCGACGCCGATCATGCCCGGCTTGATCTTTTCCGGATCGGGCTCGATGACGCCGTAAGTCTCATGATCGCCGGGGGACTTGCTCACCACATCGAGCATCTTGAGGTCGACGAGCGCCGTAGCGGCGGCGGCGAGCTGCTCCTTGGCGTCGGCAGGATAGTTCTGGTGCGCAGGCAACACCCACACGCCCCCCGACTGCATCACTTTGAAGGGATGCAACGTCGAGAGTTCGTCGTCGTACGAGACGATCTCGAGGCTGGCCGCCTTGGCGGCATCCGATAACTCAGGGAACAGCACCCGCTGCTCCTCGGGCTCGACCTTGACGCTCTTGAACCGCGGCTGCACCGCGGCCCCGAGCAGGAGCATGCCCATACCGCCGAGCAGAAAAAGGCCTGTGCGAAGCATGACAGGCGACAGCCCCCCGGCTGGCTCGTGGTCATCCATCTGGCGAAACCGCTTCTCGCGTCCGTCGTATTGATTCATGCTGTCGGTCCTGCCTGTCGTGTTCATCGTGTGCACCTGACTTCCAACCAATTGGATCCGTCTGATTTGATTCCTCTGGTCCCATCGCTTCCCGCGGCCACAAGCCGCCCGGGCTCGCTCACCGGAGCCGCGTCTTGGCCACACCCTCGCGTTCCAGCGCGCGACGCCGGAAATAGACGAAGAAGGCCACCACCAGCGGCGGGATCGGCGGCAGGAGTACGGCCAGCCACTTCTGGCGGTCCTGCTCCTTGCGAATCTTCGCCTCCAGTTGGCGTTCCACTGACTCAACCTCGGTGTCCCGCTTCCGCTTGAGCTGTTCGATCTTGGTGTCGAGCCGCCGCTGCGCGAGCCGCTGCCGGCTGGCGAGTTGCTGCACGGCCTGCATGGCAGCCTGCGGGTCGGCATCGCCGGCAGTCTCCATCTCCTTGATCTTCTTCTCAAACTCGCCGACCTCCGCCTGCATCGAGTCGTTGGCACCGCGCTCCGCCTCGTCGAACTCGGCGATGAACTTCTGCCGTTCGGCATCGGCCTTTTCACGGGCAGCGGCCACGGTGTCTTCAATCCGCTCGAGCGTGCGGTGCTTCGGCTTCCGCTTCCGGATTTCGAGAAACCTATCGTCGTCCGCCAGCGCGTCGAGGATGTTGAGCACGAACGTGACGTTGTCGAAGTTGAGCCCAAACACCTCGTCGGGCCGGTTCCTGAGGCCGAAGATCCGGCCGTCCATGAGATCGATGTCGGCAACGACGATCGCGCGAACAGGCTTCGACGCCGCTCCTTCCGCGTTGCCGGGGTCGACCCCGCCCTCGGCCGAGATAGCCGCGGGCTGTCTTTCGATCGACACGGCCAGCACCATCGACTGCTTGGCCTGTTTTTCGAAGATCTGCAGTTGACGCATGTCGCCGCGGTTGCCCATCACCTGCTCGACTTCGATCGTTCCGGTGCTGAGACCCGTCTGCGCCAGTGGGGTCCAGGCCACGTTGGCCTTGTCGTCCTTGACGAGGGCACCCGGGAACGGGAAGAGCACCTCCTGCAGTCCCGCGGTGATCGGCTCGCGGGCGTTGAACCCAGGCAGTTTGCCCGAGGCGTCGGACGTCAGATTCGCGTCGATAAAGACAAACTCATCCGGAAGCTCGAGCTTCGGATGCGGGTTGTAATCCTGACAGACGATGAGCGGATCGGAGCCGGTCTGCCCCATGGCAGGACGGCCGGCTGGGGCCATGAGCTTGAGGCCAAGCGTCTCCCACAACTGGCCGATGTCGCCCTTGGGCTGCTGCTGGGGCTGGAACATCGCCATCGGACCGCCGCCCCCACGGCGGGGCTGCGAGGTGCCCGGCACACCCTGCATCAACACCGGCAGCGGATCTTCGAACACCGCCACGGGCTGCCCAGCACGCACGGCGGCCACAAAGTGGTTCATCTGCTCCGGCCCGAGCGATGACGGCTGCACGGCCAGCAACACGTCGTAGCGATCGGTGATCGGCGCCGACGCATCGACCTGCACCACGTCATACTGCTTCTCGAGTTCCTCGAGCACGGGCTGCCGCGGCCGCTGCTGACCGGTGGTCATGTCGAAGCCGCCGAAGAGATCGGCGTCGGTGGTGAGAACGCCGAGCCTCTTCCGCTTCTGCTGGGCAGCCGTGCAGATCGAACGGATGAGCTCGTATTCCACGGGCGTGCCTTTGTCGAAGAACGGCACCACCACCTTCTCGAGGCCGCTGGTAAACGCGCAGCCGAGAAAAATACTCTCGTCCCGATAGGCACCTCGGACCCGCGACAGCACGCTCACCGGCTCGATACCGAACTGCTGCGAGGCAAGCGCCGCGGCCTCGGTCTTCGGATCGGTGGAGATCACCTCGACGTTGACCTTGCCACGGCCCAGTTGCTGGAACTGCCGGAGCATGTTGAGGAGGTTCAGCCGCGTCTGCGTGTAGTCCTCCGGCACGGTCGGGCTGACATAGGCCTTGATGTCGATCGGGCGGCTCGTGTCGAGTTCGCGGAGCAGTCGCCGGGTGTCGGGAGAGAGCGAGCTGATCCGCTCCTCGGAAAGGTCGGCGCGGACGTCGACGCCCCGGCAGAGCATGACGAGACCGACGGCCGTAGCCGCCAGGCCGAGAGTCCGGGCGATGAAGTGCACGCCCATTTTCGCGCCATCCCGCCGACTGGTCCAGTGACGGCGACCGATGAGCACCATCGCGATATAGAGGCAGACGGCCACGATGCCGAGGAAGTAGGCGATCCCCGAGAGACTGACGATGCCGCGACCGAAGTCGGTGAACTGCTCGGCGAGGCTGCATGGCCGCACCCACTTGGCGAGCCCCGGTGACATGACCGCCCCGGCCTGATCGGCCACGACCAGCGGCGCATTGAACGCCAGCCCCAGGATGAAGGCCACTGTGAGGTTGTTCGTGAGGAAACTGGCCACGACGCCGATGGCGATCATGGCGATGCCGACGAACCAGTAGCCGAGGTAGTTCGAGAGCAAAAGGCCGGCGTCGGGCGTGCCCCATAGAAGCAGGATCGCCAGGTTGCAGATGCATGAGAACAGAAGCGCCACCGTATAGATCCCCACCGCCGCGAGGTATTTCCCGAACACGACCTCCCAGTCGCTGGCGGGAATGGTCAGCAGCAGTTCGTCGGTTCCCTGCCGCCGCTCCTCGGCCCATACGCTCATCGTGATCGCAGGAATGAACACCAGGAGGATGTAGGGAAGGTAGCGGTTCAGCTGATCGAGGTTGGCGAGGTTGGAGTTGAAGAACTCAGGCGGCCAGAAAGCCGCCAGCGACCCCAACAACACGAAGACGCAGATGAATACGTAGCCGGTGGGATTGGAAAAATAAGCGACGAAGTTTCGCTTGAACACCGCGTCGAGCACATTCCACTTCATATTGTTCCGTCCTTCAAAACTGTTCCGGAGAGTGTTCCTGATGCCGTCGAGGCACCGTCTGATGATCGGGGCGGCTGCCGCACTGTCGGCATGTGTCACACGGAAACGCCACGCGTGAGTTCGTGGAACCGCTCGTCGAGGCCGCGGCCGCCCGCTCGCAGGTCCTGAGGCGCACCGTCGAACCGCAGCCGGCCCTCCGAGATGAGGATCACCCGGTCGGCCAAGGCCTCCACCTCCTGCAGGATGTGAGTGGAGAGCAGGATCGTCTTGCGTTCGCCCAACTGGCGGATCGTGTCGCGGACGCCGCGGATCTGGTTGGGATCGAGGCCGCTGGTCGGCTCGTCGAGGATCAGCACATCGGGTTCGTGCAGCAACACCTGCGCCATGCCCACGCGCTGCCGGTAGCCCTTCGAAAGCTTGCCGATGGCCTTGCCAATCACGCTTCCCAACTCACATTGATCGACGACGGCCTCGATTCGCTCCGTCCGGTAGGCTCCCTTGAGGCCCCGTGCATCGGCGAAGAATTCGAGCAGGCTGCGGGGGGTCATGTCGGGGTAGAGCGGGCCGTTTTCAGGCAGGTATCCGAGGCGGGCCGCCCCGGAGAGCCGGTCGGTCGACATGTCGTAGCCAGCGATGCGGGCGGTGCCAGCCGACGGAGCCAGATAGCCGGTCAGCATCTTCATAGTCGTGCTCTTGCCGGCGCCGTTGGGCCCCAGAAAGGCGACGATCTGGCCGCGTGGCACGCTGAAGGTGACGTCCTCGGTGGCGATGAAGGAGCCATAGTATTTACAGAGGCCGTCAGCCTCGATCATGGAGTCTCGCATCGCGTCCCGGCCGGCCATGGAGGGTGTGTGCGTCATCGTGCTTTCGGTGATTTCGGAAGGAACGAACGGGGCAGTTCGCGGCAGGCTTTGCCCCAGCCGAGCTATTTTTTCCGGATGCCACGCTTCCGGCAAGAGCCATGATACAGGTCTGGGCATATTTGGCCCGCGCCCGGTGGGTCGACACGGTCACCCAGACGCACAAATTCGGCCGCGGTGAGTGCTGCAGGGCCATGACCGTGCCGCCGCAGGGCGACGACACGAGGCTGCCTACCACTCCGCGAAACTGCCGTCATCGTGCCGCCAGACGGGATTCCGCCAGCGGTGGCCGACGGCCGCCCGTTCCTTGACGAATTCCTCGTTCACCTCGATCCCAAGCCCAGGACCCTGCGGAATCTTCACGTAGCCGTCGGCATAGTCGAAGACTTCGGGGTTCTTGATGTAGTCGAGCAGGTCGTTGCCCTGGTTGTAGTGGATCCCCAGGCTCTGCTCCTGGATGAAGGCGTTGTAGCAGTTGGCATCGAGCTGCAGGTTGACGGCCAGCGCGATCGGGCCGAGCGGGCAGTGCAACGCGATGGCGACGTCGTAGGCCTCGGCCATGTTTGCGATTTTCCTGGTCTCGGTGATGCCACCAGCATGAGATGGGTCGGGCTGCAGAATGTCGACGTAGCCCTCTTGCAGGATCTTCTTGAAATCCCACCGCGAGTAGAGCCGCTCGCCGAGCGCGATCGGCGTGTTCGCCATCATCGCGATCTCCTTGAGTGCCTCCGAGTGTTCGCTGAGCACCGGCTCCTCGATGAACATCAGCCGGTAGGGCTCCAACTCCTTCACGAGCACCTTGGCCATCGGCTTGTGCACGCGGCCGTGGAAGTCGACGCCGATGCCGAAGTGCGGGCCGACGGCCTCACGGATGGCGGCGACGTTGGCGATCGCGCGGTCGATCTTGTCGTAGGTGTCGATGAACTGCAGTTCCTCGCAGGCATTCATCTTGATGGCGGTGAAGCCGAGCCGGGCCCGCTCCTTCGCCTGGGCGGCGGTCTCGGAAGGCCGGTCGCCGCCGATCCAGGAATAGACGCGGATCCGGTCGCGGACGTGGCCCCCGAGGAGCGCATGCACTGGCACGCCGAGCGACTTGCCCTTGATGTCCCAGAGGGCCTGATCGATGCCGGCCAACGCGCTCATGTGGATTCCGCCGCCGCGGTAGAACCCGCCGCGATAGAGCACCGTCCAGTGGTCCTCGATGTTCAGCGGATCCTTGCCAACGAGGTAGTCGGCGAGTTCGTCGACCGCCGCCGCCACCGTGTGGGCGCGGCCTTCGAGCACGGGCTCACCCCAGCCGACGATCCCTTCGTCGGTCTCGATCTTCAGGAAGCACCAGCGGGGCGGAACGATGTAGGTCGTGAGCTTCGTGATCTTCATGCGGAAGACTTCCGTTGTATGAATTCCGTGGCGGCGCTTGAGTCGGCCACCCTTCTCGAATTACCAGCATACGGACTTGCCACTGGTTCGACAGTCGCCACCAGCGCCGCCGCACGCGGTCAGCCGCCCTGGTACCAGCATGCGGGCAGCGGGACGGTGGCCTGCGGCACGTTATCGCGATCCAGCGGGCAGGGAAAGTCACTCCTGGGCGCCGGGTTCGCCAGGCGATCGCGGCGGTGAAAGGTGAACTCCATGACCGGAGGAATCTCCAACCCGCCCATCCGGAGCACGCCGCCTCCGTTGTTGGGATGGATGTGGACGCACGCGTGCGTCTGGAGGAGCTTGTCGAAGGCCCGACTCGCGATACGGAAAAAGGGCTCGCTCCACAGATGATCGAGGAAGTGAAATTCAACGACGATGATTCTGAATCTCCGCAGCAGCGCATCCGACGCCGACAGAAACACCTCGTATTCGCACCCCTCCACGTCGATCTGCAACAGCAGGTCGGATGTGGATTCCGGGAGGGATGCCGTCACCCATGCATCCAACGTCATGAAGTCGTCGTCGGTCGTCGCCCCGACGAATTTCTTCGTGAACGTGAACAGCTCATGCCGGCACGCCGGGCCGTCTACTGATTTATCCGCCAGAAACACCTTCATATCCCGCTCGGCGCAATCCCTCTCGAATCCCGAGATGCCACTGACGCCGGGCGAGAAGCAGGCCTCGATGCCGGCAAGATCATCCGGAATGACGTAGCCGCCGTCTCCCTCCGGGCCGAGCCGGATCAGCGCGTGGCCGCTGGTCAGCGGGCGCAGCTTCGTCAGCAATCCCTCGATCGCGTCACGTCGCGTCTGCCGCGTGGGAAAGGCCCGGAGCAGGCCCATGATGTGGACGAATGCGGAAATGAGTGGCGGGTACATGTTCGGACTATACTCGGCCCAGTCTCAGAGCGGGTCAGGCCCGAGCCACTTCCCGGCGGCACAGGAAAACGAACGCAACCGTGGCAGCCCCGAACTATGTGCTTGTCAAGGGGAACGCCGGTCTTGGCAACCGCATCTTCTCCGTGCTGACCGGAGCGCTCTACGCGAGACTCAGCGGCCGACGGCTTCTGGTCGACTGGACCGACCGGATGTATTCGAGCGACATGTCGAACGTGTTTCAGCAATTCTTCGTGGCTCGTTCCGCGGGCGAGAGTGTCTATGACGATGACGAGATTCCCGACACCGAGTCAGTGAACCCTTGGATGTGGCGGGGACACCTGCGGACGTCAGCCCACAAGATGCTGATGGAGCATGCACCCGAGGCCATCCATGACCCGCTCGCCGGAGCCATCTTCTCCTTCGACCCGTCGCGTCTGGACCACGACGAGGAACTGCTCGTCATGTGGAGCTACAACCCCCTGATCAAGCAGATGCGTCGCCATTTCCGCGGTGCACTCACCGCCTGGCGACGCCTCGACGAACTGGCGATCCTCCGAAGACTGATGCACGACACACTGGAACTGCATCC
>CANETO010000003.1 GCA_947440895.1 Planctomycetaceae bacterium
GACTCAGTGGCCACGACTCGCAGTTCATGATGCCCGTCCGCCAGCTGCGCCGTGTCCAGCGGCAGGCGGTCACCCTCGCGGCACTCAGCCAGCTGCACGCCGTCGACGTAGAGCGTGTAGCGATCGATCGCGTTCGTGGCTGGAGCATCGTCTGGCCGTCGCTCTGGCCCGGCCACGGTGGCCTGTGGCACAAGTTCAAGCGACCCCGAGAGGGAGCCATGGGCCTCGATCCCGCCGCCGCCCGCCACGCCGACCTGCACCTGCGGAATCGTCGCCCAGGGACGACAGAGCGGGTCGCCCACCACGAGGAGTTGATAGGGTGATTGCACCGACTGATAGAAGGCCTCGGCCAGCGTGGCGCCCCGGGCATAGTGCAGTTGGATCGCGGGGTGCGGAAACTTCGGCTGCAGGGCATACGGCTCGATGACGGTGCCGCTCGACCCGGCGGCGCCGGCGCGGATGAAGGCTGACAGCGGCGTCTGGCCGACCGTCGCCGTGAAGATGCCGCCGTAGCTGGTGAGGTTGTCGCAGATGGCACCAGGCAGGATCGTGCTCTTGCTGGCTGCCCAGTCAAACTCGGCCGTGCCTGTCATCAGCCCCGCCACGTCCCGCCGGGCCGACGGCAGCACGCCGCTGACGACCTCGGCCCTGACGCCGAGCGCCTCGATCGCCTTGACGATGGGTGGGAATGCCGGGCTGCGGGTCTTGGTCCGCACGTCGTCATTGCTGACGAAATAGATCGTCCCCGGAGGCTTCGTGCCGTCGGCTGCGGCCGATGACTCGAGCCCGCGGACGATTTCCGACACGGAGTTGCCCCGGCCGGCCGTCACTCCGAGCATCACCGCGAGCAGGTAGCGGTTGCCTGCATCTGGTTTCACCTCCCCCTGAGCGTTGTAGCGATGCCAGCCGCGGAACCCGTCGGTCGACTTCGGCACACCGTCGGCATCGAGCGGCCGCCAGTAGTGATTGCTCTGCGGGTGGAGCCAGACCGGGCCCTGGTTACTCCGCACCGCGCCATACAGCATGGTCATGCCGGTGAGGGACCCGGAGGGAAACTTGTAGAGATCCTGCTCCGAGAGCGGCTTGGGCAGTTCTTCGCCAAAGTCGATCCGCCAGGGAAAGTCGTTGGCATAGACGACGCAGTTGATCTGCGGGGCGAGCCGCCGCCCATCGATCGCCTGCAGTACGGGATCGAGCAGGTCGCTACGGAACGTGGCGATGCTCACGCTCTCGGTACTTTCCCGCCACGGCAACATGAGCACGTTGATCGGGGGAATGCCGCGGAGGTCGGCATAGGCATTGGCCACCGCGACACTGTCCGGGCTCGAGGCATTGACGACCAGAAACATGTTTTCAGGCCCCCCGCCCGCCCGAGCGGCCCCTGCCCACGCAACCGCCAGCAGCAGGCTAGCCACCTGAACACAACGGTGATGCATGGTGAGGGCCAGAGTGGAAGGCAATGGTCGGGAAAGGCTGTTTCCAGTCGGGCAGCGCCGGTCATCTGCCGGTATGCATTAGACTCTTCCCGAAAGGAGTCTGCATGAGCGGCTGGCGGCGGATACAGAGAACCTCGGTTGCGGTTGCCCTGCTGGCGGCCGTCTCGTGGCCGGCCGTGGGCCGGGCGGAGGAACCGCAGGCGTTCTCGGGCCCACGGGCGTTTGCGCATCTGGAGACGATTGCCGGCCTGGGGCCACGGCCCAGCGGTTCGCCGGCGATGGTGCAACAGCGTGCCCTGCTGGCCGCCCACTTTCGCGCCGCGGGCGGCACGGTGCAGGGGCAGGCCTTCCAGATTCGTGACCCGCGGACCGGTGCTCCTGTCCACATGGAAAATCTCGTCGTCGAGTGGCATCCCGATCGGCGGGACCGGGTGCTCCTCGGCGCGCACTACGACACGCGTCCCTTTCCCGACCGCGATCCCGTCGATCCCAAGGGCACCTTCATCGGTGCCAACGACGGTGCCAGCGGCGTGGCGCTGTTGATGGAACTGGCCCGCGCGATGCCGACCCTGCCGGGACCTGTGGGAGTCGACTTCGTCCTCTTCGATGCTGAGGAATATGTCGTTGCCCCGCGGGATCCCTACTTCCTGGGGTCGACCTTCTTCGCGCGACAGTATGCGGCCGGGCAGCAGGCCGGCACGCAGCAGCATCGCTACCGGTGTGGCGTGATTGTCGACATGGTGGCCGATCGCGATCTGGAGATCTGGCAGGAGCAGCAGAGCATCACCTGGCCCGACACCAGCCCGGTGGTCGATGCGATCTGGGCCGTCGCCGCTCGTAGGAACGTGCGGCAGTTCGTGCCCCGTCCGAAATACTCCGTGCAGGATGACCATGTGCCGCTGCGGATGATCGCGAAGATCCCCACCTGTGACATCATCGATTTTGATTATCCGCACTGGCACACCACACAGGACACGCCGCGGCAATGCAGCCCGGAGTCGCTGGAGGTTGTCGGTGGCGTCGTGCTCGAATGGCTGCGTGGCGACTGGCTGCGGGGACTGGAGTAGCCAGCGCCTGCGGCTGACACGCGATGCAGACAGACGCACACTCTCGACGCGAACTGCTGGCGGTGCCGGAGTGTGGGATACTTGGCCTCCCGCTGCGGCTGTCGCTCTGGCTCGTGCCAGAGGGAGCCGAGGTACTGGCGGGGGATCGCGTGGTGGAACTCCTCGCCGGTGGCGCGACCATCGACCTGGAGTCGCCCGTCGCGGGCCGTCTGCTCACGCAGCTGGCTGACGAGGATGAGGTGCTGGCCCCTGGCACGGTGATCGCCGAGTTCGAGGCGGCACCATGACGGATGGTCCGACACGACCGGGTTGGCTGGGCCGGGTCCGTCAGCGTCTTTGGGGCATGCCGGGATGGTACCCCCGACAGCGTGACGACCGTCGCGTGCTCGGCCTCGCACTTACCGGCGCGGCCACGATGGCTCTGGTGCAGCCGCCGGCCGACTGGTGGCTGCTTGCCTGGCTGGCGCCCGTGCCGTGGCTGGTGATCGTGCAGGCCGAGCGGCTCTCGGCCGCGCATCCCTGGCGGAGCCTGTGGATCGGTGGCTTCTGCTACTGGCTGGCAGCGATTCACTGGCTGCGTCTGCCGCACCCTGCCACGTCAATCGGCTGGGTGGCGCTCTCCGCGTATCTCGCCTGCTACCTGCCCCTCTTCGTGATGATCGCCCGCCGGCTGGTGCATGGCTGGAGTTGGCCGCTGGTGGTGGCGGCGCCGCTTGCATGGATGGCCTCTGAGCAGCTCCGCGGCTGGGTGCTCGGTGGCTTCACGTTTGGCGGGCTGGGCCACACGCAGTGGCGCTGGACGACGCTGATCCAGCTGGCTGATTGTCTGGGCGCCGTGGGCGTGGGGGGCGTGGTGATGGCCGTGGCGGCGGGGGCGGCCGAGATCGTCGCCGCGGTGGCATCGCGTGAACGTGTTCGTGCCGCCGTCCTTTCGGGCCTGGCAGCCGCCGCCGTGCTGGTGGTCGCCCTTGGCTATGGAAGCTGGCGGCTGCGGGGCGAGCCACGACCGGAGGGGCCGGCCCTCGACGTGCTACTCGTCCAGGGATCGATCGACACCGAACTGAAACACGATCCCGCGGCGGCTGGCGACGTGGCGCGGCACTACGACGAGCTCACGATATCGGCGCTGGGGAGTCGGACGGCCGCTGCGCCGGATTTCCGAGACGGTGATGCGCCGGGGGAGAGCCGCATGTCGCGTCCCGACCTCATCGTCTGGCCGGAGACGATGTGGCGGTGGGGGCTCTT
Organism: Planctomycetaceae bacterium; assembly: GCA_947440895.1. Classification (GTDB taxonomy): domain Bacteria; phylum Planctomycetota; class Planctomycetia; order Pirellulales; family UBA1268; genus CAMCQY01. The sequence goes on from CANETO010000003.1 coordinate 3,749, forward strand.
GGAGATCGATCCCGACGAAGTGCTGCCAGAGAGCGTCGTCGACGAGACGCTCGCCGCCCGGGATGCCGCGGCGACTTTGGCCACCACCACACTCCCGACCTCTGCGGCCGAACGGCAGGCCGCCTGTCGTCGCCTCTTGGAAGAAGAGCGGCTGTCGCTCTTGGCCGCCTTCACACGCCGGTATGGCACGCACTGGCTGGTCGGCCTCGATAAACAGGTGATCACGCCGCACGTGCCCTCCGGCGCCAGAAATTACAACTGCGGACTGTTTCTCGCTCCCGACGGCGTCCCGCTGGCGTGCTACAGCAAGCAGTATCCGGTGATGTTTGGCGAATACATTCCGCTGGCCGAGCGGTTTCCCTGGCTCTACCGACTCACGCCGCTGCCGGCGGGCCTGACGGCCGGCACCGAGTCGGTCGCTGTGACGATCGCCGGCAGACGGGTCGCGGTGAACATCTGCTACGAGACGGCACTGCCAGAGGCGGTAAGGTCGCTCGTGCTCGATCTCAGCCACGCGGGCGGAAGGCCCGACGTGATCGTCAATCTCACCAACGACGGCTGGTTCTGGGGATCGAGCGAACTCGACATGCATCTGACGGCGGCGATCTTTCGCGCCGTCGAGGTGCGGACGCCGATCGTGATCGCGGCCAACACCGGTTTTTCAGCCTCGATCGATGGCGCGGGGCGGCTCCTGGCCAGGGGCCCCCGGCGGGCCACGGGCACCCTGCGGGTCGCCGTCAGTCCCGATGGCCGCGAGAGCCCCTGGCTCCGCTGGGGGAGTTTGCCGCTTGGGGCGTGTGTGGCGGTGGCAGCGGTCGCGCTGCTGTCGGGATGGTCGCGGGCAGGGCGGCTGCAGACTCGTTGACCCGCCTGCCGAAGAACCCGTAGGCTGAAGGGTGCGGGCGGATTTGGGCGCCCGCACCGCCCGAGATGTCGCCCTTCCGCGAGCGCAGTGATTCGACCATGAAAAATGTCCTCGGTAAGATTTTCGTGTTCGCGATCTTCGTCATGAGCCTGATGCTCATGAGCTTCGCTGTCGCGATCTATTCGTCCCACGTCGACTGGCAGAAAAAGGCCAAGGAGACGAAGGAGACGCTCGACAAAGTCGCCGCGGAGAAGGCCAGCCTCGACGAGGAAATCACGAGGCTGACGGAAAACGTCGCCACATCGGAGGCGGCCCGCGATCAGGTGATCGCCAAATTCCAACAGGCGCTCATCGAGAAAGACAAGGAACTCAAAACCCTCAAGGACGGCCGCGATCAGAAGCTGGCGGAGATGCAGCAGAAGATCTCCGACTTGGCCACGGTCGAGGATGACCTGACGCAGGCCCGCAAGGAGGTCGCGCAGTTGCAGGCAGAGGTCAACGACAAGCAGCAGAAGGTTGATACCCAGGTGGACCGGGCCGCGGAAATCGCCGGGCAGTTGCATGAGAAGGAGTCGTTCCTCGAGATCGCCAATGAGCGGAAGGCCCAACTCGAGAAGCAGGTGGCGCAGGCACGGCTGCTGCTGAAGCAGAACGGCCTCTCGCTCGACAGCCTGCCGAAGGATCGCGTGCCGACGATCAACGGTGTCGTCATGGCCGTGGTAGACGACTCCATCGAGGTGTCGCTGGGCTTCGATGACGGTCTGCAGACCGGCCACCAGATTGAGGTCTATCGCAACGACGAGTACCTGGGCCGAGCGATCGTCAAGAGCGTGAAACCCGACCGGGCCGTCGCTGTACTCGTCCGGGAATACTCCCGCGGCATCGTGCAGCGTGGGGACAAGGTCACCACACGGCTGAAAGCGTGATCAGGGCAACCAAATACCATGGTCGACGATTCGAAACCCGCTTCCCCACGTCCGCCGATGAACGTCTACACGGCGATGCTCTTGCTGTCGTTCATCGCCGTTTCCACCGGGTGCCTGATTCTGGCGCTGGATCTTTTCTTCCGGCGGATGCAGCTGCCCTTGAAGCCTTAGGACGCCATCCAGGTCCCGCTCTTTTCCGCGTGCGGGTGTCGTCATGCTTGGCTGGCTGCGGTCGCGACGACGACGCTCGATCCGGGAGCGGCCCTGGCCGCCAGTCTGGAGCGATATCCTTGCCCGGAACGTCCGGCAGATGCAGTGGCTGGGCGATGAGGATCGCGAGCGACTGCGGGACTGGGTGGCGGTGTTCGTTGCCGAGAAACGCTTCGAGGGCTGTCGCGGCATGGAGATCGACGATGAGGTCCGGCTCTCGATCGCGGGGCAGGCCGGCCTGATCGTGCTGGGGATGCCCGACGAGTTCTTCGACCGCCTGCAGTCGGTGCTCGTCTATCCGGGCGACTATCTGGTGAAGCGATCGACGCCGCTGGAGGGCGGCGGCGAGCTTGAGTGGCAGGAACCGCGGCTAGGTGAGACCTGGAATGGCGGCAGCATGGTGCTGTCATGGCCGCGGGTGGTGGAGGGCGGCCGGCTTCGCGATGGGCCGCGGAGCGTGGTGATCCACGAGTGCGCCCATGCCATCGATCTGCTCGATGGCGAGATCGACGGTGTTCCACCGCTTGAGTCGGCAGCGAGCCGGCGGGAGTGGATGCGGGGAATGGCCGACTGTCGGGACCGGTTTGCCGAAGCGCTCGACGAGGAGCGGTTTGTTGCGTTCGACGACTATGCAGCGGAGGGGCCCGGCGAATTTTTTGCCGTGGCGAGCGAGTGCTTCTTCCAGGATCCGCACCGGCTCCACCGATACGACCGCGATCTCTACACGCTTATGGCTGAGGCCTGGCGGCAGGATCCAAAGTCCCGGGTGCCGGTGCAGCGGGGACGGTAGCGTCTGCCTCCGCAGGCGTCGGTGTGCCACGGCTGCCCCGTGGGGCCAGGCTGACGAGCATGCCGGATGGCGAGGCGAGGAGCAGCCGGTCGGAGGCATGGTTGACGATCGGCATGGTGAAGGGCCCCATGCAGAGCCGCTCGCGAGGGGAGCCGTCGGCCAGATCAAACGCCGAGAGTTTCCCCAACTCGTCGATGAGCCACACCCGTCCTCCGCCGATGGTGAGGATCTGTCCGGTCAGGCAGCTCTGCCAGAGTTGGTTTCCGGTCTCGGCGGAGTAGGCGGCAATCCCCAGGTCGCCAAGTGACACTACGATCGTGTCCCCGGAGAGAAACGGCCCGGAGAAAGCGGGCCCCGGTAGCACCGTATGCCAGACCAGTTGCATCTCCTTCATGCTGGTGGGGAGATCGATCCGCGCCAGATCGCCGGTCGTGGTGCTCGCAAAAATACTACGGTCACGGACAGCAGGCGGTCCCGCGGGGGGATTTTCTAGCGAGAATTCCAGTCGCCGCCATTCCAGTTCGGTGGGCTGGAGACTGACGAGCACGCCATCCGACGTGCACCAGAGCAGGCCTCCGGCCAGTTGGCCGGGAGCGAACTCGACGGTGTTGCTGCCCCCGTCATTGATGGCAATGGGTTCCAGGCTCTCCTGTCGTCGCCGCGTTCGCTTGGCCGGTTTGACCGGTTTGTCGCCGGCTTTCTTGGTCGAGGTGTTCGCGTCGTTTGCCAGCGTCGGCGCCGGATGTCGGAGGGGATGAACCGCGAAGCGGCTGACGGTGCCGGCCGCGGAGGGCGCGTAGACCCAGTTGCCAATCACAGCCGCGCCTGCCGCCGCGCTCTGACTGAACGACTCGTGCCAGCGAGGCAGACCTGTCGACCGTTCCAGTCCGTCGAGGCCCCGGTCATGGGGCACTGCGACGAGGTCGGCGCCGATGCCAGCCCGCAGGATTGGCCCGCCGCTGCGGCCGACCTGCCGGGACCAGAGCAACGATCCCGGGAGCGGGGAGCCAGCCGCCGGCGCGGCATCGCCAAAGGGGGCTGACTGCACCGCATGCACGGCGCCCTCGCTGGTCTGGGCCACGACGAGGCCGTCCCCGACCACCACTTCCGCAAGGCTCGAGGCCGGGGCCATCCCGGGGAGTTGCAGAATCCACTCACGAGAAAGTCCCGCTCGATCAGCCGTGAATTCGTCGGCGGCAGTGCCCGCGATGCAGCCCTGGGCCAGACAGCCCTCTGCCAGGCCGAGGGCGGGCGTTGTCGCCAGGAGAATGACCGCCAGCAGCAGGCACAGGCAGCCGCGGTGGTTCGTCCGGAGGGGCACGGTGGGGATCATGGCAGAGGCCTGGAAATCAAGGGCTGGGCTGCAGGTGGCTGCAGGAACCGCGGGCCCGGAGACCCGTCAACCAAGCTTAGCCCACGAAATTGGGCCTGCGAAAATGCTAGGATTACGGTTCTCCCGCCGCGCGCCCGAGGCCCGTGCCGCCCCGGGCCAGACCGTGAAACAATGAGGCATGGTGTCGATGCGGCAGGACTCCCCAACCGATCCCCCAACCGATCACCAGAACAGCCCCGGAACCGCCGCCAGGCGGTCCCGCCCGGATGACCCCGCCGCCGTTGTGTTGGGCTATCTGAATTTCTCCTCCGGGGCGTTCGATCCGGCCGTCTGGCGGGCACTCAACGAGATCTGTGCCGCCGTGGAGCCCGCCGCCGCCGTGGAAGCGGCCAGTGCCGCCACTGGCCCGATCGAGGAACGCTCTGATGCTGCCGACCGCGTGGCGGCCCTCCTTGCTCAACGATTGGAGACGCTGGCGGCCAGCGAGTCGGCCTTCCGTGATGCCGGCCAGGCCAAGGCTGTGCTTGACCTGCTCTTCTCCCGGCTGCTGCCGGCCTACCGGGCCTTCCATGCCGATCTCCTCGAGCATCAGCCACCCGGAGCCTTGGAACGCCCGTTCTTTCTGATGGCGGCGGCGCAGGCCATCCTCGCCAGCGATCCGACCGGAGACGATCCGGCGCAGATCGTGTCGGAGGCGATCGGCAGGCTCAATGACTACGTCGGCTGGCGACCGGTGGCCGTCCTGGAAAACGGGCAGCTCTCGGAGTCATACCCCCACGAGCGGGTCCGACCGATTCCGCTGTTCATCCGCGGCGCGGGTGCCGCACACGGCCGTTACCGCCGGCTCGTCGAAGATGCGGTGGCGATCCTGGAACAGGCGCCAGAACCGCTCCTGCGGCAGGCTGACTTCGATCTCGCCCTGCTCGAGGAGTTGGCCTGCGATCCGCGGGCGTTTGATTTTCTCCATCCGGCGGCCAGCCGTCCCAACTACCTCTTCGGGCTCTGGGATCCGGCCCGCATCGATGGCCAGGGGTTCTATCGTCGGATGGTCGTGCAACAGGCCACGCTCGACGGCATCCTGTCGTGGGCCGACGCGGCGGTCGAGACGCAGGCTGACCGGACGGCCGAGCGGCAGACGCAGCTGCGGCGGGAGTCAGCGGCGGTGCTCGCGGGCGTGATCCTGATGGCCTCCGGGCTCTCCGGTCATGGGCCGGGCGCCTCCTCTGCGAGCCTGCCACTGGCCGATCTGCTACCGCGGATCGCCGGCTATCGGGACGAGTTTTACCGGTGGTTTATGACGCAGCTGCCAGCGGAGCATCGGCAGTTGCTCGACGATGAGACGCGGCGACTGCGGCAGCCCTTCGGCGGTGTCCGCCGGCACATCAACACGCTGCTGGCATCCCGGCGTGCCCGGCAGGTGGAGAGCGTGGCACTGGCCGCCGTGCTGGCACGGCTGGGGCGGGCGGCTGGGGCGGAGCGGATGGCGGGGATGGTGCCCGCTGCATCGGCTCGAATGGCGGCGCGGATCACCAGTCGCGTGGTGGCGGCGCGGCAGGCGCTGCGGCAGTCGTCAGCCGTAGGGGCGCTGGAAGAACTCGATGCCGCCAGTGCGCTCCTGATGCGGGCGGTGGACTGCGGCGCGGTGGTCGATCCCTGGAACATTCTCGGACTCGGTGGCCAGTTTCCGCTGCACGAGGCTGGGGGTGAAAGCCTCACCGATCCGCGTGTCGACGATCTCGTGGCGATCACTGAATCGATTCTGGATGGCTATGCGGCTGTCTGGCGGCAGGCCGGTCTTGAAGGTCCACCGTCCGCAGCAGCGCGGGCGGCGGCGGCGGTCGAGAAGCTCGGCGGCTGGTGGGACCGGTTCGCGACGACGGCGGTGTCGGGCGTGCCGCATCTCTCGGGCCGCGAGGTGCACGACTCGGCGCAAGAGGTGATCGCGGCACTGGCACGGCGGCGTGAGACCGCGCCCCTCCCGCCGCCACCTGGGTTTTGGCGGCAGGAGGTGGCCTCGTTTTCGTCCCCAGAGACCCATTCGCAGGCCACCGACTGCCTGCTGCACGAAGGAGACCTCGATGGTGCGATGGGCCTGCTCGTGCACTGGGCGTCACTCCTGGAGGGGACGGCGATCGATCGTTCCGGAGGCGTCTGGCTCGGGGAGGCGATGCGGTGGATGACGCGGGCCTCTGCCGACCGATCGGAGTCCGGTCGATCCCGCGTCCGTCGATTCCTAGAACTGGTCGAGGCCAACACCAGCGGCGTGGCTGACGTGATCGCAGCCGCCGCCACCGGCCGCGAGCCGGGGGATGGCAGGCGGCCGGGGCGTGCCGCCGATGGGGCAGACGGGTCGCACGACGACTTCGCAGACGGGCAGGTGGATGACGAGGAGCGTGGAGAGGAGAGCGTGGCATCGGCGTATGAGTCGATGGTCTGGCGCGACTCCACCGACGACGGCGTCGACGGCGGCATGCTCGACATGGACGGTGGCGGTGGCTCGACGCTGACGAGCGTGTCGGCGGTCGAGGATGCGGCCGAACTGATGGCTGGTGTGTTCAAGCTCATCGCTGATGCGATGGTGGCGTGGTCCACGGGCGCTGTTGCCGCCGGGACTCAGGCCACGCAGACCGAGATCGATTCGGTGTCGGGATGGCGGACAACGCTGCGGCGACTGCGGCGGACGCTGATCCGCGCGGCCGCCACGGTGGCCCGCCGCGATACCGTCCCGTCCCCGGGCATGTCACCCAGCGAATTCGACAAGCTCCGCTGGCACCGCGATGCCGCCGCCGAGCAGATGATCGAGGCGGCGCTTCAGGCCAGCGAAACGCTCTGGCTGCTCTCGGCCCACCTCCACACGAGCCGACGGCGAGCGAGCGACGCGGGAATGCGGCGGGCCGGCCGGGCGTCGATTGGAAGGCTGTTTGCGGCGCTGTTCTCTGGCGATACGGCAGCGACCCGGGAGCAGTTGACGCTCGTGCGCAGCAGGCTCGTCGGCCGGATGGTGCTCTATGTGCCGCTCTCCCGCGGCGGTGATCCCAAGCGGATCGTGCTGGCGCGGAGTCGGGAGCGGCTGCTGACGCGGCTGGCGGCCTGCCTGCCGCGACTGGGACTGGTGGCGGAGACGGCGGATATCGTGCATCTCGCCAAGGCGCTCGAGAGCCGGCGGCCTCGCGGCGGGGCGAGTGTGAGCGAGTTTGACCGGGTCTTCGAGGCCGCGACCAAAGCGCTCGTCGAGCGGATCGTGGAGACGGCGACGACGGCCGAGCCGGGCGGAGTGGCACCGGAGCCGGCGGTGGCCACGCAGCGGATTCTCGACGGCCTCTCGCTGCTCGTGCCCCGCCTGCTCGACACCTGGACAACCCATGCCCGGCAGTTGCGTCTCTCGGTGCTCGAGCGTGTGCAGGATGACAAGTCGTTCGCCGTGATCCAGGAGTTTGTCGAACGGTACGGAGCGGGGCTCTTTACGCAGCAGCTCCTCTCGCCCCCATCGCTTCGCGGGATCCTGCGGGGCGGCGTGCGGCAGTATCTGGAGCAGCTTCTGGACCGCGCGGCGGGCGAGCCTGACGACATCGATCTCTCCGACTCGCCGCGGCCACCGCGGCGACCGACGCGGCTGCTCGAGGATCTGGCCAGCGGTGCCCTGCCGATCAAGCAGGCAGCGACCCGCCTGCGGCTGGTGCTGGAGTGCGTGGCCGAAAACCATGCCGAGTATCGCGACTGGAACTCTACGACCACGCAATCCGATCGCGGCGAGTTGCTGCATGTGTTCCTCGACTTCCTGCGGGTCAAAGCGGAGCACGAACGCATCGCCTGGACGCTGCGGCCGGTGAACATGGCCCATCGGGTGCTCGCGCGGCGTGCGGCCGTCGAGGCAGCGGCGGCCTGGCGGGGCCGGATGCGGGACGAGACCGGCGAGACGGCCACAGGTCTGGCAGCGAGGCTCACGGCGCTTGAAACCCAGTCGGGCGTGCGACTGGCAAGCGTGGCCGATCGGGTACGGCGGCCGTTCACGATGGCGCTGGAGCAGGATGAACTGGAGGCGCTCGTCGAACCGGCCGTGAGTGAACTGATGACGGGGAGCCCGGTAGGCGCGGGTGAACGGCTCGAGGCATGCGCGTCGAAGTTTCTCGGTGTGGCCAGCGGCTCGGGCGTGGAGGTGCCGGCATGGCTCGATCACCTGACAACCACCGTGGACCGCGCAATCGACCGTGCCGACGCTGGTCTCTCGGCAGGTGGCCTGATCGGTCCGGCGGTGGTCAGACTACCGGACTCGCTGCCGTGGATGCCGCTGCCGTGGGATGCCCTCCACGCGGCGCTGGCAAAGTGAGGCACCCCACCGCATGAATGCCCGCCATGCAGATCGGTCGCCTCGGCCCGCAGTCGCCGTCTGGCTGGCCGGCAGCATCGGCCTCGACGCCTATGCTGCGATGGCCGAGCGGCTGGCGTGGGAAGTGTCGGAGCCCGATGGTCGACCGCCGACGATCGTGCTCTATGATCCCGCGCCATCGATCACGATCGGCAGGCTCGGTTCGCGGGCCGATATCGGTCTCTCCGACGACGAACTGCGGTCGCGTGGGCTGGAGGTGCGATTTGTGGGCCGTGGCGGCGGGGCGGTGCTGCATGGAGCGGGGCAGATCGGTATCGGCGTGTTTGCGGCGCTGGCCGATCTCGGGCTCGGCCGCCACGACGTCGGTCCCTACCTCGAACGCCTGGAGTCCGGTCTCGAGGCGGCTGTCCGCAGCCTGCGGTGTGGTGCCGCCCGCGATTCAAGGGCCCATGGGATCTTCGGCCGGACGGGCCTGTTGGCCGCCATCGGCATCGCCGTGCGGCGGGGTGTCTCTTGGCACGGCGGCTTTCTCAATATCCAGCCCTCGCTTGAGTGCCACCGCCGGATCAAGAGCCTACCTGTCGCCGCGGGGGTTGGAACGCATACGATGGGGTCGGTCGAGGCCGACGTGCAACGCCGGGTGCGGATGCAGGATGCCCGGGCCGCCGTCGTGGAGCATCTCGTCGACGCCTTCGAGTTTCCGCGATCGCATATTCAGTCGGGCTTTCCCGTGCCGGTTCAGTCGTCAGGTCCTGCACCTTCGGAGCGCAGTAGAAGTGTCGGATAACACCATGGCTTCTTCACTCGGTTCTCTTCCGATCATCAGCGTCGATGATGCTGCCGGCGGCGGCACGCAGACCGGCTGCGGTTCTGCTGCCGCGCCGGTCTCGCCCATTCGCCGCCTCCCCCCTTGGCTGCGGCGGAATCTGGAGCCGGGTGGCGGACATGGCGAGACGGCGCATCTGATCGCCGAACTGAATCTCGAGACGGTCTGCTCCTCGGCAAAATGTCCCAATCGGCTGGAATGCTGGTCGGCACGCACCGCCACGTTCATGATCCTTGGCAACGTCTGCACCCGGCCCTGCGGCTTCTGTTCGGTGCCGAAAGGCAAGACAGAGGAACTCGAACAGGATGAGCCCGAGCGGGTGGCCGAGGCTGCGAAGCGACTGGGCCTCAAGCACGTTGTGATCACGAGTGTGACCCGTGACGATCTGGCCGATGGCGGCGCCGAACACTTTCGGCGAACGGTGGACGCGGTGCGGGCGGCCACCGGTGCCACGGTCGAAGTGCTCGTGCCTGACTTCATCGGCAAAGAAGGAGCCCTCGAGCGGCTGATGCAATCAGAGCCGGACGTCTTCAACCACAACACGGAGACCGTGCCCCGCCTCTACCGCACCGTCCGTGGTCGCAAGAGCCACTATCCATGGACGCTCCAACTCCTCGCCGATGCCAAACGGTGCCTGCCGAGCGTGAAGACGAAGAGCGGCCTCATGCTCGGCCTCGGCGAGACCCGTGACGAACTGCTCGACGTCTTCGCCGACCTGCTCGAGCACAACGTCGACTTCCTCACCCTCGGGCAGTATCTCCAGCCGACGCTCGACAGCCTGCCAGTGGAACGGTATCTGCCGCCGGAGGAGTTCGACGAACTGGGCTCACTCGCCCGCAGCATGGGATTCAAGCAGGTGGCCAGCGGGCCGCTGGTGCGGTCGAGCTACCACGCCCGCGAGATGGCCGAAGACGGCATGATCGTGGAGTAGGTTTGGCTGTATTGAACGTCGGGGCATCTTGAAAACAGGTGCGCTGCGTTCCTCAACAAGCCCCGGGCGGAAGCCCGGGGACTCTGTGAGCAGGCCGCGAGCCCGGCCTGCCCTCACTCCGGCTCTTCGAGGCCATGTTCCTGGAGTTTCTTACGGAGCGTGTTGCGGTTGATGCCGAGGCGGGCGGCGGCCTTCAACTGCACGCCGTTGCAGTCGGCGAGCATCTGGGCGATCAGTTCCCGCTCCACACGGCTGACCACGCGGTCGAAGAGGTTTTCGTCGCCCGGACCGGCCGTGGCCATGCCCTGTTCGACGAGATCCCGCGCGAGGCTGTCGAGATCGCCGCCCCGGCCGGGAAGCGAGGCCGTCGGCCTATCGCCCCGCATCGCCGGCGGCAACAGGTCGACCGTCAGTTCGTCGCTGGTGGCCATCACCACGCACCGCTCAATTACGTTTTGCAGTTCGCGGACGTTGCCCGGCCAGTGATACTTCGCCAGTGCTGCCGCAGCCTCCTTCTGGATGTGCACGACGTAGCGGTCGTTCGCCTCGTTGTAGTGCTCGAGAAAGTGGCTTACCAAGAGCGGAATGTCCTCGCGGCGGGCCCGCAGAGGAGGGAGATAGATCGGCACGACGTTGAGCCGATAGTAGAGATCCTCGCGAAAATTCTCCTTGGCAACCTCGTCGAGCAGTTCGCGGTTGCTCGCCGCGATCACCCGCGTGTCGACGCGGATCGTCTCGGTGTCGCCCACTCGCTCAAACTCCCGCTCTTGCAACACGCGGAGCAGTTTGACCTGCAGCTTTGGCGTGGTGGAGTTGATCTCGTCGAGAAAGATCGTGCCGGTATGGGCCGCCTCAAAGCGGCCGGTGCGGTTGGCGATGGCACCGGTGAAGGAGCCACGGACGTGGCCGAAGAGTTCGCTTTCCAGCAGGCTCTCCGAGAGGGCGCCGCAGTTGACGCGGACGAACGGGCCGCTGCCCCGCGGCGAGAGCTGATGGATCGCCTTGGCGACCAGCTCCTTGCCAGTGCCCGTCTCGCCCACGAGGAGCACCGACGCATTCGACACGGCCACCCGCCGCGTCATCGCGTAGACCTCCATCATCGCCGGGCCCGACCCGATCAGGCCCTTGATCGGGGAGCTGGTCTCGTCACCGTGTTGGCCGGGGGTGCGCAGCATCGGTGGAGACGGGGTGGGCCTTCCGGAGGGGCGTTTCAATGACGTCGAGAACCCCGCCTGCCAGGGCTCGGTCGGCCGACGCGGTCGATTGATTGTACCGTGCGTAGGTGGCCCGCAGGGGGCCGCATTCCAGCAGCACTCCGTATCGATCCACGCTCTCGGTAAAGCCTGCGAGTGCCTGCTTTCGCGACGCTTCGGAGAGGTCCGTCCGCTCCGTCTCCCCCAAAAGAGCCTGTTGCGCCCGGCTCGACCCGATGCGGCCAAGCAACACGAGAGCCGGCGCGTGGAGATCGGTGGGACGACCCGGCTGTGGGGCCTGCATGAGCGCCAGCCGCGCGGTGGTCTCGGCCGCCGTCACGTCAAAGCCCCGGCGTCCCAGATCGGCCAGCAGGGCCAAGGCCTGTGAGGCCCGCGTCCGACGCTGCGTCGCGCGGGCCTGTCGTGCGAGAGGATCGACGGCCTGCGGACCAGCCACCTGGGCGAGGTGGTCGGGGAACCGCGGCGGCCCCACTGGTGAGCCGGTGACCGGATCGACCCGCGGCAGAAAGAGACTATCGAGGCGATCCATGATGCCGACACAGTCGAAATCGGAGAACTTGAGCAGCAGCTGCGTGAGGAATTTCCCACGGGCATCGTCATCGAGAGGATCGACCACCACGAGCACCGGCGGCACGTCACCGACCGCCTGCCGCTGGATGAACTGCACCGTCTCGATCGCTGTGGGACGGACAGTACGGGCCGAAAGGACGACAAGCACGGTATCGATGTTCGCCCGCGCGGCCAGGATCGCGTCCCGGCCACTGGCCACCTTTTCCGTGCGGTAGCCATACCGGGAGAGTCCCGTGGCCAGCGACTCCCGGACGGCGGGGTCGATGTGGGCCACGATGGCGATCTCCTCGCCGGTGCTGGTGGCGGCCTGCAGCAAGATCTCGACCATCCGGCTCGAGCCAGCGTAGGGCGGGTCGCCGCCGGCCAGTGCCAGCGCCCGCGCTGCTTCGAATTGCAGGCTGGCGTCGGGCACGGCCAATGCACGCAGGAGGGAGCCACGGACCGCCGGTGTCAGCGGCGCCGCGCCAGCCTCTGTCGCCACGTCGTTCTCGGCCGCCGAGTCGGTCACGGGACTGTCAGTCGCCGGTTTGACTGCTGCAGTCGCGGCAGCATGGGCGGCCGCGATCGTCCGGGCCGTTCCGGCGGCTGCCGCGAACATCCCGCGTGAGCCGGCCAGGTCGAGGACGTCGGCTGCGGCCTCGTAGTCGAAGCCCGCCGGTCCCGTGACCGACGCCTGCAGTTGTTCGGGAGGAACCCTGTCGAGGGCGGTCAGCGGATCACCGGCCGTGGCGAGCAGCGTTTCCAGCCGCGCCAGGAGCACGAGGCGGACGGCGTCGGGCTCGTCTGCATTCAGGGCGGCCAGATCGCGGGCCAGATGGATCGCCTCCTGCGCCCGTGCCGCCGTCGGCGGGAGATTCACCCGTTCGAGCCGGCGTGCCTCCGGATTCCAGACGAACCGCTCCACCGTCTTGCCCCCCGCAGTCGCCGCCATGGCCGGTTCGGTCACCGGCTCGACCACGAGGTGATCCGGGGCGGGGAGGCCGTCGATCGAGAGTGTGCGATTGAGCCTGCGGGTGAGCAGTGCGATCGCCGTGCCGGGGCCCGGCGGCACCGTGTCGTCGGCCAGCGCTTCTGCCGGCAGCAGACGCCGGTTCGCGAGCTCTTTGAGCAGACGGATGGCCCGACCCCGGGCTGCGGGAGGCACGTCGTCCACGATCGCCGGCGCGAGCAGATACTCGGCAATGTCGGCCCCGTCGTCGGTGTCGGTGACACCGGCGGCCAGCGCCTCGATGACACCGGGCCAGTGCTCGACATCATCCGACCCAAGCCAGGCCACGAGTGGCTGCCTGGCCTCAGCGCCCATGCCGCTGACGAGCTCCCTCGCCAGTCCGCGTGCCCGGCGGTGGCCGGCGTCTTCAGTTTGCAGCAGGTCGACAAGCACCGGCAGCGCATCGACGCCTACACGGGCTAGTCGTTCGGCGGCGGTGGTCCGGGTGGTGAATGAGTCACTCGCGAGGTCGTCGACATCCCGCCGCAGTCGGGCGGGATCGCGTCGCCGCTCCCGTGCCGCCTCCCGGATCGCCTGCACGATCGGCCGGACATCCTCGTCGCGGTCGCTGAGTTCGCGTTCGATCCGCCGCAGACTGGCAGGATCGGTGGTGTCGCCCAGATCGGCGAGCAGATCGAAGCGGTTGTCGCCAGCCTTCTCAAGAAGATCGACAACTCGTGAGAAGTAGCGGACGGCCACGTCGTAGGCCTCGACGTCAGCGGCGCGGATCGCGGCGTCGAGGAGCTCTGGCGCAGTCGTCCGCGGAGGAAAGGCGAGCGAGTGGACTACCGACTGTGCCAGTGGATCGAGCCTGGGTGCCGGCTCGTCGGCCGCCCGGGCCGGGGGCATGTCGGTGATCACGCCTGCGACCAGTGCCGTCCATGCCACGGCACAGCCTGCGACAGCCCTCAGGAAGACATCCACGATCCACCCCCGCGTCAGGCGCGGGCGGCGGCTTCAGGTTCCTAAGAAAGCCGACGCTGCCACGCTGCTATCTGGTCGGCAACCTGCGCCGGAGCGGTCGAGCCGAAACTCACCATCCGTTCAACTGCCCTGGATGCCCCAAGTGCACTGCGGA
>CANETO010000004.1 GCA_947440895.1 Planctomycetaceae bacterium
CGGCCCAAACCGCCGGGGGCGGTGCAAGCCTCCGACTCGAGGGCAGGATAGCCCGACTCGCTCCGGCTTCCACCGACCCCCGGCTCCTCGAACGGAGAAGCCGCGACGTGGTGAACCATGAGACGTAGGCGAGGGGGTCGGCGGAAGCTCGAGGAGCGCTTTGGCCGCCGCGGCCCCCGCGACGAGCCCATCCGCCGTTGGAGCGGCGGACGCAATACTTTTGCCGCCCCCGAAGCCGGTGCCCGCAGACCCGAGCACACCCTATCGCAGCGTGGAACCTGAGGCTTCCGCGCGGCTGGCCATCTCGGCGTAGGTCTGCGACTGCGTATCGTCGCCCTGCTCCGCGTACATCGTCGACAGGTTGCCGTAGGCTACAGCCAGAGCCCTCTCTTCGAGTTGCTTGGAATCGACGGCCGCCACCATCATGTCCACGCCGCGGCGGCTGATCGCCAGAGCATCGTCGCGTCGATCGACCTGCCAGTAGGAGATCGCCATGCTCACGTAGGATTCGCCGAGCTGGCCGGCCTCGCGGTCGCTTTCCACCTTGGGATTGCCGTCCCACAACGGGATCACGCGATCAAACCAGGTTACCGCCGTGGCATGGTCGCCACGCTGCAGGCTGTGCATGATCCCAATCCGGAAGAGCAGGTCGCCCACATTCTTCCGTTCCTGGTCGGTCAGCTCACGGTGCTCGCTGCCCCGTTCGAGGTAGGCCGCCGTGAGCGTCCCGTTGTCGAGCATGTCGGAAGCATCGCCGCGGAGTTGGGCTGCAGCCAACGCATCGAGGAGTCCGAGCCCAACGTCCCAGTCGATCTGCCGACGACGCCAGGGATCTTTGACCGACTCGCCCATACGATCGCGGACCTCGAGGAGCCGCTTCACCCAGGGCAGCGGCTCGGTCGAGTCCGCGGAGCCGGCTGCAACGGCCAGTGCCCCACTGCAGAGCTGGAGTTCCAACGTCTGCTGGACAGACTTGTCCCCCGTGCACTCGGCCACGACTGCCTCGGCTCGAGCCATCCATTTGGGGATCACCCGGCTCTTCTGCTGCCAGGTGCCAAGGGCGATGGCTTCGGCCGTACCCAGGTGGGCATCGAGCATGATTTCACGCGCGGCCTGCTGCACTGCCGGCGAAGGCTTGGTCAGGAGAGCCGAAGACCGTCGGATCGACTCTGCAAAGTGCTCCACGGCGCGTTGGTGGTCAGGAGTGGGGCCAGCAAGTTCGATTCGGCCGAGCAGCCGTTCGACCTGTGCCGTCACGAGCGGCGGGCTGTTGGGAACGGTTTTCACAGTCTCCACCACGGCGCGGGCCTCTGCTGGCCGATCGAGCGACAGCAGAATCCTGGCGTGCTTCATCTTGGTCCAGATATCAGAGGGATCGATCTGTCCGGCCGCCTCGGCCAACTGGAGTGCCTGCTGCCACTTGCCCTGATCACACATCAGCACCATCAGGAGCCGATGGGCACGGAGATGCCTGGGATCGATCTCCACCGCGTATTGCAAATCGGCCACCGCAAACGCACTGCAGACGTCGATCTCGCCCTCGGCCCGCAGGACGAACGATTCGGCATCGAGTGGCTCGATCATCACGGCGGTGGCTGATTGGGTGCCGGGCTTCACGCTGAAGATCACACCGCGTTCGGGAAACACCTCGCCAATCGAAACACCTTCCTCGTCGAGAATCGACACCGTCCGCAGATCGGAAATCTCCAACTGCTTGGCGAGATCGACCACCGCGACCGGCTCGGCCAACTTGATACGGATCGCGGTCACAACATCAGCGTCGAGCGTAATCTCGATCCGCTCAAAGGGCTCGATCTTCCAATACAACCCATGCGTGCCGTCTTCCCGAGTGAACGGCTCGCCATCTCCCCAGCCAGCCCGCAATTCATCGGCAGTTGTCTTGCCCGGATGGACGCCGCGAAAGCTGGCGGGATCGATGGACAAGGTGGGCATTTCGTCGGGCGTAGCGGCCACCGGAGCTGTGACCGTGGTCTTGAGCGGTCGTTCGGTGGCGGCGACGGGCAGTTCGGCGGGGCTGGCCTCCGGTTGCGGCGTCACCTCGCTGGTGGTGTCGGGCTTGGTGATGTCGGGCTTGGTGGTGTTGGTCGCAGACAACGGCACCGGGAGCTTCACCGACGGCTTCGGCAGCGTGCCAACCTTGTCGGTCAGCCAACGCTTGAGCACGCTTGCCTCAGGCCCGAGCCCAGTCTTTCCGGCGGGTTCCTCGACGGCAGCGGCGGTGTCGGGACTCGAAGCCGGCGATCCGGTGGGAACCAATTCGGTCCATTCCGCCGTCTGCCGACCGGCTGGGGAATCGGTTGGTGCACCACCTGCACGCAACACGGCCGGAGCCGGCTTGACTTCAGCGCGGTAGGCGGGAGCCGCGGCTTCGGCGTTTGCCTGCGGCATCCGCTTGGCGCCGGGTTCGCCTATCGATTCGATCCATTGCGGCATCCGCATGATCGGGCGGGGCGACTCAGGCCGCGTGGCTTCCTCGGCGCGGAGGGATCCCGCGAGGGCGACGGTTATCGCGGCAGAGAACAAGGCTCGGACGAGCGAGAGGTGCAGGCACCGCAGCGTGGCCACGAAAGAATCCTCCTTGGTTGCGAACAGCAGATGCCCGAAGGCGTCGGGAGGGTAGGAGCCGGGATTCGCCACGTCCAGAGCAACTGGGGGGCGAGCTGGGGGCGTGTTCACGCTGGCCCCGGTGATACCGTCAGCGGTCCAAGTGGCTTCACTCTGCGCAGTCCACGCAGCCTGGACGATCACCCCTTTCCTTCCTTGCGGCACCGGGGCATGCTAACTGGCTGCGAAAATAGCCGTCCATGGCCTTTTTCCATGACGTCAACCGCCGCGTCCGGCGGCAGCCACCTTTATGCACAGGCTGGTTAGCGGACATGAATACTCCACGCCCGCAGCATGTCGTCATCATCGGCGGTGGATTGGCCGGTCTAGCGGCCGCTGAAGCCCTGCTGCCAGGTGGCGCTGACGCCTCGACCGGAGATGGGCGTCGCGTGACGCTGATCGAGACCTCCGGCCGTTTTGGAGGGGTTGTCCAGACGGACCGCCGTGATGGTTGGCTGATCGAGCGATCTGCCGATAGCTTTCTCGCGACTCGCCCCGAGGCGGTCGGGCTGGTCAACCGGCTGGGCCTGACCAACGAATTGATCGGTGTCGATCCGGGGGTTCGGCGGGCCCTTGTGCTTCACCGCGGCCGCACGCAGCCCGTTCCCAGCGGTTTCAGGCTGCTTGCCCCCAGCAGACTCCGCAGCATCCTGACCACGCCGGTGCTCTCTCCGCTGGGGCGTCTGCGGCTACTCGGTGAACGATTCATCCGGTCGAGGGCCGTGACCGCCAAGGATGAATCGCTCGAACACTTCGCGTTGCGACGCCTGGGCCGCGAAGCCTTCGAGGCTCTGGTGCAGCCGCTTGCCGCCGGTATTTGGACGGCTGATCCGGCCCGCCTGAGCATGGCGGCCGCCTGCCCGGAATTCTTCGCCATGGAGCTCAGTGCCGGTAGCCTCTGGGCAGGCGAGCAGCGGCGGATCCGGGCTGCCATAGGCGACTCGCAGGCCGCAGGCGCCCGGTACGGCCAGTTCCTCACTCTGGCCTCTGGCATGGAGACAATTCCACGCCGGCTGGCAGACCATCTCGCGGCCCGCGGCGTCCGTTTCATCACCGACTCGGTGACCGACCTGTCGCAGCTGCCCGACCACCGCTGGCAGGTTTTCCTCCGTGGCCTGAAGGGAGACGACGCAGCCGATACGCCGGCCGTGATCGAGGCTGATGCGGTGGTTATGGCGGTGCCGTCACCCACGGCAGCCACTTTGCTACGTCGCTGCGATCCCACGCTTTCAGGCGCACTCGCCGCGATTGAATATGCCGGCTCGACGATCGTATCGCTGGGGTTTGCCCGGGACGATGTGTCGCACCCGCTCGACGCGGCGGGGCTCGTGGTGCCACGCCGCGAGGGCCGTCGCATGCTCGCCGCCAGCTTTTCGAGCCAGAAATTTCCGGGCCGCGCACCAGCCGGATCGGTGCTCATCCGAACGTTCGTGGGAGGCGCACTCGATCCCGAAACGGCAGCGATTGAGGACGCGCGGCTGGTGCCCCTCGTCCTCAAGGAGTTGCGGGAGGTTCTCGGCGTTCGGGGCAGTCCACAGATCGTGCAGGTCAACCGCTGGCTCGGCGCCATGCCGCAATACACCGTGGGCCACTGCGAACACGTGGCGACCATCCAGCAACTGGTGGCGGGACATCGCGGACTGGCTCTGGCGGGAGCGGCCTACGAGGGCGTTGGCATACCGCAGGTGCTCGCCTCCGGTCAGGCGGCTGCGGCGTCCGCACAACGGACCTTGAACGTTGCTTTCCAGAAGATGGAGCCGACGTGATGCGGCTTACTTCTTCTTCCCGGCTGCCGCTTTGCCGCCGGCTGCGGGCGTATCGCCCTCTTCCTTGGCCTTCTTCTTTTTCTTCATGGCAGTCTTCATGACCCGCACCTTGGGCAGCCCCAAAGGACTGCGGCCTTCCTCCCACCGCTCCTGTTCCTTCAGCTTGATGATCCGTTCACCGCGGGAGAGCACGCCTCGGGCGCTGGAGGATCCCTTGCGAACGCGGAGGCTTTTGTCCATGGTCATCGGCGTGGATCCTTCTCGGCAACAGAATAAGGGGGGGGATGGCCTGGGCCGAGATCTCGCGCCCGGCTCCAGTCCCCAGAATCTAGGAACAGCGTGCCCAGGCTTCAAGTCCTTCCTTGCCAAACCCGGGCGTCACGGCCCCCGGCTCAGATGGTAACGCCCGCAATCCGCTCCAGGAATTTCTCCATAGAGGGGGGGCGATTGTCGGGGTCGGCCGAGATGCAGGCCATGATGGCCGCGGCCAGCAGAGGGGGAATATCGGGCCAGAACTCGCGAATATCCCGCGACGGCGAATCGTGCCTCAGGGCGGCCTTCCCCCCGGAAACCCGCGGCCAGGGCATGTCGAGCGTGCAGATCTCGTACGCCGTCACGCCAAACGAAAAGATGTCGATTCGTTTGTCGATCGGCCGGCGGCGGACGACCTCGGGGGCCATGTAGCTCGGGGTGCCGATCCGGTTTCCGGGCTGACGGAAAGACGGTTGGTCAGGCACGGTGAGGCCGAAATCGAAAAGCACGAGACGGCCATCCGGCCGCAGCATGAGATTCCGCGGGCAGATATCCCGATGGATGAACCCGGCGTTGTGGACCGTGGCGATCGCCGCCGCAGCCTGCCGCACGAGGTCGAGTCGCTGAGCCGGCGGAAAGGTTTCGCGTGCCGACATCACCGTGTGGAGCACAGTGCCCGGAATGAATTCGAGCAGGATGTACGAATCGCCGGTGGTTGATTCGCCCCACTCGAGGGTTTTGGCGATGTTGTCCCCGGTGATCAGCGTGCCGATCGCCCCCTCGCCGGGCTTCTTCAAGCCGCGGTATCGCCCCTCGACCGGATCACTCTTCTCGTGATCGATGATCTTCAGCCCCAGCACCGTCCCCGTCTTGATCTCACGAACTTTGTAAAACTGCGACATCGTCCCGGTGACGCTCTCCCGCATCCGTTCGAAACGTCGCCAGAGATCGACACGGGGCTTCCCGCCGAAGAGCTTCGCAAAGAATCCGGAAAGCGGCATGGAGCAGGCGTCGGGAGAGGAACTGCACGCCGCGGGGAATGGCGGGCAATCGGGGCACTCACCGTCAGGATACCACCGATGCACGCAAAGCGGGCTCCGGGGGAATCGGTCAGTCCCTGCCAGCTTCAGACGCTCTTGAGCTTTGAAAGTTCGGCGTGGGCGGCGGCGAGTTCCTTCTCGAGCCGCGGGACCTCAGCGGGGTCGTCGGGCTGCTGCTTCGCACCCGTCAACAGTTGCTGCAGCTTGGCGATCTTCTGCTGCAACACGTCCAGCCGCTTCTTTTCCTTCTTGTCCATCGGAGATCCTCCGCTCAGCTCACGTGACTCGACTCATGACAACAGACTTCACGGCGACGGCACAGCTTGCTGGCCGGCTTCAGGGGCAGATTCGCTGCGATCCGCAGCCGGGGTGCGGAAGTTCGCCCCGGCCTCTCCGTCTTGGTAGCGGTCGTCCTGCATGCTCGCGCCGGCGTCTCCATCGAACCGCACGCCATTCTCCTCGCGGGCAACATTTTCGCCCGTGTGCAGCTGCCGCATCCAGCCCGAGAGCATCACGACCGCCAGCGTCAGGCCAAGCGTGACGGAAAGCCACTTGGCACGGTCATTCCGGACCCACTGCGTGCCCTGACCTCGGCCGACGAGCGCGCTAGCGAAGTAGAATGCCACCAGCGCCAGGAGAAACTTCGCACCGAACAGAGCGTGGTAACTCGTCTGCCGCATCCACTGGCCGTCGGCCCAGCCTTCCGCCTTCACCCGGCTATTGAACAGGAGAAAGTTGGCCAATCCACTCGCCAGCAGCACCGTGATCGCACCGATCACCCAAGGCAGCCAGCGGCGGCGGATGGCGTCGTGGATCTTGTCCCGAGTGCTGGTGTCGATCTCGGACAGTGCCGGCACGAGCGCAAAGCGGGCAAAAAACAGCCCGCCCATGGCCACGATAGCGGCGAGCACGTGGGCCCAACGGAGCAAGAGCAGAGTCGGATCCATGAGAGCATTCCTGAAATGGGATCGAGAGTGTTCCCGGGAATGGTACCCGATGGGAGGCGGCTTCCCAAGCGAGCCCGTTCCCCGGGGAGTTTGCCGGCTGGGAACGCCCCGCGTAGAGTGCGATTTTTCTGCCCGCGCGGCTGCCGAGCAGATCATTTGAAACCACGTCCTCTGAGCAACGCCATGGACCCCGACTATTCCGACGACCTTTCCCCGCCGGACGAATCGATGGACGATCTGCTGAACGCTTTCGAGCACGGCCTGACAGGCGAACACATGCACACTCGCTGGATGCGGCTGGCGCTGGAGGAGGCGCGGATGGCCGCGGCGGAGGACGAGGTGCCGGTAGGGGCAATCGTCGTGGCAGCCGGGCGGGTGATCGCCAGCGCCCACAACCAGCGGGAGCAGTTGGCCGATCCCACCGCCCACGCGGAGATGATTGCCCTCACGCAGGCCGCCGCGGCCCTCGGTTCCTGGCGACTCGAGGGCTGCACGCTCTATGTCACGCTCGAGCCCTGCCCGATGTGTGCCGGTGCGATTCTCCAGGCCCGTGTGCCGGTCGTCGTGTGGGGCGCGGCCGATCCCAAGGCCGGGGCAGTCGAATCGCTCTACCGTCTCTTCGAAGATCCCCGGCTCAACCACCGCGTCGATCACACCGGCCGAGTGCTGGCCGACGAATGCGGTCAAATCCTGAGCACCTTCTTTCGCGGGAAGCGAAAGTGAACTGCGACCTGTCATGGTCAACCGGCCCAAACCGCCGGGGACGGCAGAAGTCTCGTCGCAGTGGATTTTTCTCCTTCCACGACCTACGGCAGCGCATTCCCCAGAAGGTCGAAAAATCCAAAAGCTCCTCGAGCTTCCGCCGATCCCCGGCTCGTCCGACTGGTTGCGCGCTTGAACACGTCAGGTGCCGTGGAATGCACCCGTGAGGGGCTGCCCATGTCCCGAGAGCCGGCGTTGCTGACTAGCGGAGGCAGGATGCCGGAGCGCCGTCAGCATCGAGTGAGCGAAGGGCAGGATGCCCGAAGCGAACGTCCGGCGACGGGGCATGGGC
Organism: Planctomycetaceae bacterium; assembly: GCA_947440895.1. Classification (GTDB taxonomy): domain Bacteria; phylum Planctomycetota; class Planctomycetia; order Pirellulales; family UBA1268; genus CAMCQY01. The sequence goes on from CANETO010000004.1 coordinate 7,685, forward strand.
AGCCCCGAACCGTTGCCGCGCTCCTCGAGCCCCTAGCCGCGTTTATTGATCGGCACAAAGTCACGGAGGGTTTCGCCGGTGTAGATCTGACGCGGACGGCAGATCTTCTTCGTCGGCGAATGGTGCATCTCGATCCAGTGGGCGATCCAGCCCGGAAGCCGACCCATGGCGAACAAGACAGTAAACATCTGCACCGGTATCCCCATCGCCCTGTAGATGACCCCTGAGTAGAAGTCGACGTTGGGGTAGAGCTTCCGCTCGATGAAGTAGTCGTCGGCGAGCGCCACCTCCTCGAGTTGCTGGGCGATGTCGAAGATCGGATCCCGCAGTGAGAGCTTGGCAAGAAGCTTGTCGCACGTGGCCTTGATCAGCTTCGCACGGGGGTCGTAGTTCTTGTAGACACGGTGGCCGAAGCCCATGAGGCGGAAGCCCGAGTCCTTCTTCTTGGCGAGGTCGACGTATTTCTTGACGTTGCCGCCATCAGCGCCGATCTTCTCCAGCATCTCGACGCAGGCTTGATTGGCACCACCGTGCAGCGGCCCCCAGAGGGCGGAGATACCGGCCGAGATGCTGGCGAAGAGATTGGCGTCGCTCGAGCCGACCATCCGGACGGTGGACGTGGAGCAGTTTTGCTCGTGGTCTGCATGCACGATCAGCAGCATGTCGAGTGCCTCGGCAAAGTCGGGATCGCAGTGGTATTCCTCGCACGGCACCGCAAACATCATCTGCAGGAAGTTCTCGCAGTAGGAGAGATCGTTCCGCGGATAGATCAGCGGCTGGCCAATCGACTTCTTGTGGCTGTAGGCCGCGATGGTGGGGAGTTTGGCGAGCAGGCGGTGCACGCTCACCTCCACCTGACGGGGATCGCGAACGTCGAGTGAATCCTGGTAGAAGGTGGAGAGGGCGCCGACCACGCTGCCGAGGATCGCCATGGGATGCGCGTCACGGGGAAACCCGTTGTAAAAGCTGCGCATGTCCTCGTGGATCATCGTGTGGTGCGAGAGCGAATTTCGGAAGCCGTCGAGTTCGGTGGTCGAGGGCAAGTTTCCGTAGATCAGCAGGTAGGCCACCTCGACGAAGTCGCACTTCTCCGCCAGCACCTCGATGGGATAGCCGCGGTATCGCAGGATCCCCTTCTCGCCGTCGAGGAATGTGATCGCGCTGGTCGTGGACCCGGTGTTGACGAACCCCTCGTCGAGGGTAATCGCACCGGTCGCGGCCCGCAGTTTGGCGATATCGATGCCCTGCTCACCCTCGGTACCCACGACCACAGGGAGTTCGGTGGTACGGCCGTCGAGTTCCAGCCTGGCCGTGCCCGCCGACTTCGTGCCCGGCCACGGCGGAGTGACGGAGGCTGGCGAGGCAGAGGATGTCTGGGACGCACTCATGGGGCCAATCTCCTGGGCGTGGGGGCATCCGGCACGGAGCGGAGCGCGGGATGAGACAATCCGCAGCCAAAATCTGCCAGAGGCGGCAGTCTATCTCGCGCCGCACGGGTCGGCAATCGCTTCCCGAACGGCGCCGACCGTTACCGCATCGTGCGGGGCTGGCTCGCGGTCTCAGAGGCAGCCTGGGTGGGGCCGCCGCCGGGTTCGTCGTCGTAGATCGTCCAGACCGGTGTGCGGCCACGGACCGTGGCGAGATAGTCGTCCATCTCCCGTTTGCGGCGTTCGTCTTGGAGCTTGTCGCGGATGCCCACCTGCGCCTCGATGAAGGGCGTGCGGCCGGCGTCGGTTCGTTCGATGACCCGCACAATGTGCAGGGCCGAGCCGTCGTCGAGGATCGCACTCATCTGGCCTACCGGCAGCGTGAAGACGGCCTCGTTGACGACCTTCGAGACGAGACTGCCTTTGGTGGTCCAATCGAAGCTGCCGCCGGTCGCGGCGGTCGGCCCCTCCGAGCGTGTTCGAGCAATGTCTGCAAATGGGTTGCCCTGCATCACCTCGTTCCCCATGGCTGCCAGCATGGTCCAGGCCTGCCCGCGCGGCCGGCCGGCCGTGACTTTCACCGTGAGCTGCTCGAAGCGGGCCTTGGCCGGATAGTCGTATTCGGCCAGATGATTCTGATACCACGCAATCATTTCGGCGTGTGGAATCTCACCTTCGTTGACCACCTTCTGCTGGATCCATTGCTGGGCGAGGGCCCGCTCGAAGAACGTCTTGCGGATCCGGTCGAGCGACTGGCCCCGCGACCGCAGCAACTGGTCGTATTCGAGGGCGTTGGCCACCCCCGCATCCTTGACCAGCCGCGGCAACTGTTGTTGATCGAACGCCTCGTTGACCTTTTTCTCGATCTCCGGCAGTCGATCCTCGGGAATCGTGCGGCAGGCGTCGACGTAGACAACCAGCGACTCAACGTGCTGCTTGATCACCTGCCTGCAGATCTGGGCCTTGAGTTCTCGGATCTGTTCGGGGGTGAGGCCGCCCGAGACCTTGTCCAGCCAGGCCAATGCCGTGGGGGTCAGCAGGTCGCCCTCCAACACGACCTCCGGTCCGACCCGGGCGACCACCCGGGCGTTGTCGAGCGACTGCATGCCGGATGGCTGCCCCGCACCCGTATCGTCAGCTGGAATCTGTTCCTCAAAGCCTGCCTGAATCACACCAGACCGCTGAGTCTTGGACGTGGATTCGCCGCCGGCATCCTTCCCGGCAGCCCCAATCGGCTTGAGGGGAGCCCCCGGATTCGGCAGGATGCTCGACAGCACATGATTGTCCTTGCTGCCCGCGCCGTCCTTGTTGTCGTCGCCAGAATCCTTGGCTCCCGGCCAGCCCTCAGGCCGCGACACCGCCTTCGGGACGTGGGGCATCTGTCCGGGGCCGACCAGACTGCGGGCCGTGGGAGCCGCTGCGGCCGCGGGGCCACTGGCGGCTGCCGCCGGGTCGTCAGAAGGCTGGGATGGCCCCTGAGCAACCGCCACGCCGCTGACCAGCATGGCGACCGCGCAGAAGACCTGCGCGAGGCTCCTACACACCTGACATTGGCGGCCGAGATGGTTCATCGCGGTCTCGGAAAGGGACGACTGGGATCCGCCCGTCGACCCACGTTAGGGTCGTGCGGACTTCGGAACGGGCCGGGGACTATAGGGACGCCCGCGACTGGGTCGCAAGAGCGTCCTGACCGCAGCCAACAGCCTGTCCGGATCGTCACAAACACGCGAATCGAGCGGTACAACCGCACTTCGGTCGCCGACGACACGCAGCGTTTTCCCCCCCGCCTGCCAGGCTGCCCGCAGCCGCTGGATGGCCTGCGGATCATGGTGGCCGATCACCAGCATGCCAGGCTGCCTGGTGATGGAGTCGATGCCGTGGGCTGCGGCGGCGACCCGCAGCCGGGCAAACTCCAACATTCTGGTCACCTCGGCCGGCAAGGGGCCGAACCGGTCAGCCAGTTCCGCGGCGAGGTCATCGACCTGCCCTTCGCCCGTCACCCGCGACAGTCGCCGATAGACATCGATCTTGGCGCGGAAGTCGGGAATGAAGTCGCGCGGGAGCCAGGCCGTGCCTGGAAGGTCGATGGTCACCGGCGGCAACTCGGCCGGCGGCATCGCCTTCAGTCCGCGGACGGCCTGCTCGAGCAGCCGGCAGTAGAGTTCGTAGCCGACCGTGGCGATGTGGCCGCTTTGCTGCGTTCCCAGCAGGTTGCCGGCGCCGCGGATCTCAAGATCTCGCATCGCTAGCGAGAACCCTGCGCCCATGCTGGAGAACTCCTGGATGGCGCGGAGCCGCTTGGCCGCCGTGCTCGTCAGCGTGGCTGCCTCGTCGACGAGCAGGTGGCAGTAGGCGCGGTGGTGGGAGCGGCCGACACGGCCGCGAAGCTGATGGAGGTCGGCGAGGCCGTAGGTGTCGGCCTCATCGATGAAGATGGTGTTGGCCCGTGGAATGTCGAGGCCGCTCTCGATGATCGTGGTAGCCAGCAGGATGTCGGCCCTTCCGGATACGAACGCGAGCATGACCTCCTCAAGCTCCGCTTCGGAAAGCCGGCCATGGGCGATGACGATCGTTGCCTCGGGCGCGATCTGAGTGAGCCGGTGCGCGACCTTGTGGATGTCGTTGATCCGGTTGTGCACGAAAAACACCTGACCGCCCCGCGCGAGTTCCCGGTCGATGGCACCTCGGATCAGCCGCTCGTCCCAGCGGGCCACGCGGGTTTCAACCGCGATCCGGTTGGCGGGGGGTGTGGTGAGATTGGAGATGTCGCGGATGCCGAGCATCGCCATATGGAGCGTCCGCGGAATCGGCGTCGCCGTCATCGTGAGCACGTCCACACTGGCACGAAGCGCCTTGAGCTTCTCTTTGACGTCCACGCCAAACCGTTGCTCCTCGTCGACCACGACGAGCCCCAGGTTGGCGAAGTGGAGGTCGGTCTGCGCGATCCGATGCGTGCCGATGACGATGTCGACGGTGCCCTGCGCGAGTCCTTCCAGTGTGTCGCGTTCCTCCTTCGTGCTGGTGAGCCGCGAGAGAGCCCGGATCGTGAACGGGAACTCGGCGAACCGAGCGACGAACGTGCGGCGATGCTGCTCAGCCAGCACCGTCGTCGGCACGAGCACGGCCACCTGGGAGCCCGCCTCCGCCACCTTGAATGCCGCCCGCATCGCCATCTCCGTCTTGCCGAAGCCGACGTCGCCGCAGAGCAGCCGATCCATGGGCCGCGGCCGTTCGAGGTCGGCACGGATCGCCTCGATGGCCGTGAGCTGGTCTGGCGTCTCGTCAAAGGGAAAGGATTCCTCGAAGCTCTGCTGCCAGGGCGTGTCGGCCGGGAAAGCGAAGCCAGGACGGTTCTCCCGCCGGGCCTGCAGCTGGATCATGTCAGCGGCCATGTCGGCGACGGCCCGCTCGACCGCCGCCTTCTGCCGCTCCCAGAGGCCGCCGCCGACCTTCGCGAGCTTGGGCGCGAGCTTGCTACCGCCGACGTATTTCTGCACGAGCTCGATACAGGACGCCGGCACATAGATTCGCGTGCTCTCTGCGAACTCGATCTCGAGAAACTCCTCCGTACGGCCGTGCTTTTCCAGGAGCTTGAGGCCCTTGTAGCGGCCGATCCCGTGGGCGACATGCACGACATAGTCGCCTTCGTGGAGGTCGAGGAACGTATCGATCGCCCGCGTCAGCCGGTGTTTCGCCGGCCGCGATGTCGCCACATCCTCGCGGCGGAAAAGCTCCGCACTCGAAATCAGCACGACCTTTTCGGGCACGAGCCGGAAGCCGCCGGAGAGGTGCCCCCGGGCGAAGTGCAGCCGGCCCGATCGCGCCGGTCCACACTCGGCCAGCAGCTCCGTGAGCCGCTTCTCCTCCGCGGCGGTCGGCGCGACCACCCACACCTCCTGGTCACGGCCTACTGTCTCCAGTTCTTCGCGAACCCGGTCCAGCACCCCGGTGAATCGCTCCACGCTCTCGATCGCCAACAGTGCCGTCGACTCCATGCTCGACGGCGCGACGGCGGAAAGCGTCACCGAGGGAAATCGGTAGATCCTGGCAAACACCTCCGCCGGATCGGAAAGCCCGGCGGCAGGCCCAGCGTCGGCACCGGCATGGGCCAGCCGTTGGTGAGCTCGCTGTGCCTCCTCGGCGAGCTCCCCCGGTTCCACCAAGGCCCACCACGAGCCCGGCGGAACGATGTCGGCCAGATGCGTCCGCCGCGTCGGCGGAGCTTTTGAGTCCGGCGCCGTCCGCTCGAGCGCCGTGAGGTCGATGGCGTCGAGTGGGTCGACGCTCCGCTGACTGACGGTGTCGAACGTGCGGAGGGATTCGATTTCGTCACCGAACAACTCCACGCGCACGGGGCGCTCCCAGTCGGTGGCAAAGAGGTCGAGGATGCCGCCGCGGCGGGCGAAGGTGCCAGGTGTATCGATCGCGTCGGCCGACTCCCAGCCCCGCGCGACAAGCCAGTCGGCGAGTTCCGCTGGATCAAGCCTGCCGCCGACAACGAGCTGACGGGTGCTGGCCTCGATCTCGCGCGGGTCTGCCAGCGGAGAGAGCAGGGCCTGGATGGTGGTGCAAATGATCCGCGGATGCGCGGCCGGGGGGCCTACCAGCCGCTTGACCAGGGCCAGGCGGTCCGCCGCGGTGGGGTCGCCGGCCGACATCGCACCTCCGTCGTCTTCAAGCGCCGGCAGCACGGCGACCGGGAGCGGCGTGAACAGCGCGAGATCGTCGAGAAAGAAATCGGCATCGGCGGCGTGTGGCAGCACGACCACGAGCAGGCCGGGCGGTTCCGGCGTGGCGACCAATGCCTCTGCCAACGCCGCCGCCGTCAGGCTAGACGCCGATCCCCAGGTTCCGCCAATCGTGCCACCATGCCCCGCCCGGAGACTGGCGACCACCTCGGCGAACCCGTTATGCGTATCGAGCGTGTTGGCAAGGCCGAGCAATCGCCCGGCCGGCCGTGAGACCGTGGAATCGGACACGAGCAACAGTGTAGTAGAAGCGGAGGGCGAAGAGTCTCTTTCCCCGGCAAAATCGGAGTAAATTCTGCGAAATTTCAGCCCCTGACGCAGCAGGGCGTTTATCGTGTATTTTTAAAGGTGTCGCTGCCCGGCCGTCACCGGACCATCCCAGCCCCACACCAGAGGAGCCCACCCCATGGCCACCGTCTCCCGACCTCGCACCTCAGAAGCCTTTGTCAGCGGTGCCGACGTGGTCATCGAGTCGCTGATTCGCCACGGCGTGGACGTGCTCTTCGCCTATCCAGGCGGTGCGAGCATGCCGCTCCATCAGGCGCTCACCCGTGCCGCCGACAGACTCCGCACCATTCTGCCCCGACATGAACAGGGGGGCGGCTTCGCGGCCCAAGGCTACGCGCGGACGACCGGCAAGCCGGGTGTCTGCATGGCGACCAGCGGCCCGGGCGCGCTCAATCTCGTCACGGCAATCGCCGACGCCAAGATGGACAGCGTGCCGATGGTCGTCCTCACCGGTCAGGTGGGCACCAGCGTGATCGGCACCGACGCCTTCCAGGAGACGCCGTTCGTCGAAGTCTGCCGGGGCATCACCAAGCACCACTATCTTGTCACAGACGCCAACGACATCGCCCGCGTGATGCGCGAGGCGTTCCACATCGCCACCACCGGCCGACCCGGCCCGGTGCTCGTCGATCTGCCGAAGAACGTCCAGCTCGCACAGATCGTGCCTGACTACGATGCCCCGATGAATCTGCCGGGCTACCACCCCGAGATCCGCAAGCCGCACCCCGAACAGATCGCCCAGGTGGCCGCCGCCATCAAGCGAGCCAAGCGGCCGGTGATCTATGCCGGCGGCGGCGTGATTGCGGCCGACGCCGCGGCAGAACTCCGCGAACTGGCGCGGCTGACTGGCATCCCGGTCACGATGACGCTCATGGGATTGGGAGCATTTCCGGCCGACGACCCGCTCTGTCTGGACATGCTCGGCATGCACGGCAGCGTCTACGCCAACCAGGCCATCGATCAGGCCGACCTGCTGATCGCGGTGGGCGTGCGGTTCGACGACCGGGTGACGGGCAAGGTATCGGAATTCGCCCAGCACGGCTTCATTGTCCACATCGACATCGACCCCTCCGAGATCAACAAGAACAAACTTGTCCACGTGCCGATCGTGGCCGACGTGAAGGAGTCGCTGGCACAACTCAACGCCATCGTGACGCCGCCGACAGCGGCACTCGACGACTGGTATGCCGTGATCGACGCCTGGAAGAAGGAGGATCCATTCTCCTACGACCGCTCCTTCAAAGGCATCCTGCCCCAGCATGCGATCGCCGAACTCTCACGGCTCACCGCCGAACGGGACACGATCATCACAGTGGGCGTGGGCCAGCATCAGATGTGGTCGGCGCAGTTCTACAAGTTCCGCCGGCCGCGGACCTGGCTCTCGTCCAGCGGCCTGGGCACGATGGGATTCGGCCTGCCGGCAGCGATGGGGGCCAAGGTTGCCCATCCGGAGTCGCTTGTGGTCGACATCGACGGCGACGGCAGCATTCTCATGAACATCCAGGAGCTTGCCACCTGCCACTGCGAGAACATCGGCGTGAAGGTGCTGCTCCTCAATAACCAGCACCTCGGCATGGTGGTGCAGTGGGAGGACCGGTTCTTCAAGGGCAACCGAGCACATACCTACCTGGGCCCGGTGGGCAATCCCGAGGCCTCCGGTCAGGGCAACGGTATCTCGCCAACTGCCCGCTACCCCGACTTCGTGGCCATCGCGAAGGGATTCGGCTGGCAGGCCGAAACGGTCGTGGAACAGGGCGATCTTGTGGCGGCGATAACGCGGCTGATCGACGCTCCGGGGCCGGCACTGCTTGACGTGCAGGTTCCCTACCAGGAGCACGTGCTGCCCATGATCCCGTCCGGTGGCACGGTTCGTGATCTGATCAAGCGTTAGAGGGCTCGGAGTCTTTTTGGGGCAAACGAGTCGGTGTCATCTTGACCGGGTTGGATTTCCTGCACCAGTCAGTATGAGGGTTTAGGAACAGGGGTGACCAAGGGAACCAGCGTGCGCCGCTGGAGCCGAGGCCTTGGCCGAGGCGGAAGCCGCACACGCGGCGGCGAACCTGGCCGGGGTCTGGTAACCCAGCGAGCTGTGTGGCCGCTGGGTGTTGTATTCGTCTCTCCAAGAGGCTGTGAGCGCCCGGGCATCCCGGACGCTATCGAAGATCTCCATCGCCAGGAACTCATCTCTCAGGCGGCCGTGGAAG
>CANETO010000005.1 GCA_947440895.1 Planctomycetaceae bacterium
AGCCCGATGTGGGCCGCGAGCCACGGCTGAAGCAGTCACCACAGGGGATCTTGCCCGACGCGCGGCACCCTCTCCTCTGGGCGGGGTACTTGTTTGTCGATTGCGGTGGGGGCCGGTATGAAGAGCCACCTCCGCAGGGACCTGCCAAGCCAGTCCCACCGCCAGCACCCCCGAACGCGGCTGCTCCGCCACCAGTCGGCGCACCGGCCGATCCGCCACGCGGCCCTCTCAATCCGGCGCTGCCTCGCCCGAATCCATGACAGAGCGTCTCCCAATCACGTCGCCCACGGCCACCGCTTCATGACCGACCTCATTGCCTCCGGCTCGCTGCCGGGCCTCGTCGCCTTGGCGATGGTCTCGTTTGTGGCTGGCGCCGTGAATGCCGTGGCTGGCGGAGGCACCATCCTCACGTTTCCCGTGCTGGCTGCGATCCTGCCCGCCGATCCCGCGCGGTTGGTGATCGCCAATGCCACGAGCACGATTGGCCTCTGGCCCGGCACCATTGCGGCGGCATGGGCGTATCGGGGAGAACGAGTCGGGCAGCCGCCGTGGGGAGTCTGGCTGCTCGTGCCAAGCCTGCTGGGGGCGATGCTCGGAGCGGTGCTAGTGCTGGTCCTGCCATCGGAGTGGTTCGATGCCTGCGTGCCGTGGCTGATCCTCACGGCAGCGATTGTCTTCGCGCTGCAGCCACAGCTCGCACGGTTGGCCGGCAGTACCCCGAGGCTGGCAGGTAATACGGGGCCGGCAGGGAATGCGGCGCCGACAGGGAACGCTGCGCCGGCGTCATCAGCGGCGCCGGCCAGCCTGGTTCCCGCCACGTCTCGCCTGCTTCTCGCCTGCGTGCTCCAGTTCTTCGTGGCTGTGTATGGAGGATATTTTGGCGCCGGGATCGGCATCCTGATGCTGGCGGTGCTCGGCGTTCTTGGTTTCGGCGACATCCACCGGCTCAACGCCATGAAGAACGTGCTGGCCATGGTGATCAACGGCACCGCGTCGGGGCTCTTCGTGGCCGGCTCGCTCCTCGGGTCGCAGGATGTTTCCTGGCCCCATGCGGCGACCATGGCCGTGGCGGCGGTGGCGGGGAGTTTCGCCGGTGCCAACGTCGCCCGCCGCCTGCCGGCGGCCGTTGTACGGCGGGGCGTCGCCCTCATCGGATTTGCATTGGCCGCCTATTATTTTCTTCCGGGATAGAAAATCGCGTTTTCACGTACAACCATGCCCATGCTCGTCCGCACCGAAAACCTCACGAAGCGTTACGGCACCTTCGCAGCGCTCGACGGCTGTTCGCTGTCGGTGCCGGAAGGGGAGATCTTTGGATTGCTTGGGCCCAACGGCGCGGGAAAGACCACGTTGCTGCGGCTCCTGCTGGGCTACATCACTCCCACCTCGGGAACGGCGAGCGTGGCCGGCTTCGACTGCGTGCGAGACTCCCTGGAAGTGCGGGCCCGCACCGCCTACCTGCCCGGCGAGGCGAGGCTATTTCGCCGCATGAACGGCCATCGTGTGCTCGATTTCTTTGCCAGCCTCCGGCCCGGCTGCCGGCGGGAGGTCGCCGACACTGTGGCCCGTCGACTCGATCTCGACTGCTCGCGGCAGGTGGCCCGCATGAGCACGGGAATGCGACAGAAACTAGCATTGGCGGTCGTGCTCGCCATGGAGACACCGCTGGTGATCCTGGACGAGCCGACCGCGAATCTGGATCCAACGGCCCGCGCCGAGGTGCTGGAACTTGTGCTCGAGGCCCGTTCGGCCGGCCGCACGGTGATCTTCTCGTCGCACGTGCTCTCGGAAGTGGAGGATACCTGCGACAATGTCGCCATCGTGCGGGCAGGCCGGGTCGTGCACGAACAGTCGCTGGAGCATCTCAGGCGGTGTCACCGAATTCGAGCGAAGCTCAACGGTCCGCTCAGCCCGATCCCGGCCTCATTGGCGGCAAGCGTGGCCATCGTGGAGCAGGGCGATGGCACGGTGGTGATGGAGGCGGGCGACTCGTTGGCACCGCTGCTCGGATGGCTGTCAACGCTCCCGTTGGAGGAGATGCGGATCGAGCCGGTGGGGCTGGCCGCGGTCTATGACCGGTTTCACCGCGCGCTCTGAGGCAACAAAGTCATGTGGAATACCGCCATCTGGAAGAAGACGTGGGGCGACCAGCGGGTGCTGGTCCTGTCGCTCGTCGCCCTGTGGACCGGTTTTCCCTGGCTCTATATCTGGCTCTCCTCGCAGATTCCGATGCCCGCCTTTCAAGACGTGCTTCTGCGGGCGATCCCGAAGGATTGGCAGCGGCTTTCGGGCGTGCCGTTCACGGAGGTGGCCACGCATGCCGGCCGCGTGGCGCTCGCCTTCGTCGACCCGGTCGTCGTTCTGGCGGCCACCGTCTGGGGCATCACCCGTGGCAGTGACGCCGTTTCTGGCCAGCTGGAACGGGGCACCATGGAGATGGTGCTGGCGGCGCCGGTGCGACGGGTGGCCGTGTTCGTCACGCAGGCGTTGGCAACGACTGCCGCCGCGGCCCTCCTCTGCGCCGTACTGTGGGTGGCCGTCTGGACCGCGATCACGCTCGGACCCTGGGCTGGCAAGGTCGATCCGCTGCGGTTCCTCCCCGCGGCAGCGAACGTGTTTGGGTTGATGGTGTGCGTGGCGGGCATCTCGGCCGGTGTCTCGGCCGTCGACAGCTACCGTTGGCGGACGGTCGGCATCCTCTGCGGCTTTTACGTCTTTTCGATTCTGGCCAAACTGGTGGGCCGACTCAGCAAGCCGCTCTGGTGGGCTGGCTACCTCTCGTTCCTGAACGCCTATGAGCCGCAGCGGCTGGTCGGGGATCCGGCCGAGTCATGGCGGCTTCTGGCGGAGTATGACGCCGTTCTCATCGGCGTGGGGGTGATCGCCTACGCGATCGGGGCGGTGCTGTTTGCCAGACGCGATCTCCCGGCGCCTCTCTAGGTTTGCTTCTGAAACGCCGCTGAAAGTTTGCTGAAAGTCCGCATGGCAGGAAAGCGGCCGCTTGCCTCATACTAGAGGTCGTTTGAGCACTACGGCCCTCGCACGGGGGCTCGGCCCACAGGAAACCTTGAGTCCTATGAGGATTTCATCCAGTCACCGCCTGCTGCTCGCGTTCGCTCTGTATGCCGTCACCGTGACCTCTGCCGCCGCGGAGCCTGCGGCCGCTGTGGCAGAGCCGGCTGCTGCCCCGGCCGCCGACAGTGAGTCACCTGGTCAGGACGATCTCGATGCCGCCGTCGACGCGAAGCTCTCCGCGCAGAACATCGATGACTTTGCCACCGTGCTCGACCTTTGCAAGCGAGCCATCAAGAAGGGGCTTGCCGCTGACCAGCAGCAGTTTGCCGAGGATCTCTACACCGACACGCTGATGTATCGCGCCGGCCGGATCGTGCAGGCTATTTACGAGGTCGAAACCCCCGACCCACAGTGGCCGCAGCTGCGGTCATTTGCGATGCGCGATCTGAACGAGGTGGTGGGCCGTGATCCACAGCTCGGCGACGCTCAGCTCATGATCGCACAACTTGAAAGCCTGCCCGGCGGAAACCGGGAACGGGCCCGTGCCGCCGCCGAGAAGGCGATCGAACTTCTGCCGGACGACAAACTGCAGACGGCGCAGGCCCACATCGTGCTCGGCAACACAGCCGACGCTGATGACCGTGAGGGGCGGGCGTCCCACTACGACAAGGCGGTCGAACTCGCGCCGCGCGACAAGGACATTCGTCGGACGCGGGGCCTGTTCCATCTGCTGACGGACGAGTTTGAAAAGGCTCGGGGCGACCTGGAGGCCGCCATTGAGACCGATCCCGAGGATGCGTCGTTGCAGGAGGCGCTCGGCCTCGCGCTGATGATGGACAACAAGCTGGATGAGGCTCAGGAGGCGTTTGATCGGGCCATCAAACTCGACCCCGACTCATCCGGTGCCTTCCTGCAGAGGGCCCGGTTACGGGCCATGAAGGGCGATCGTCCTGAGGCGATCGCCGACCTCGACAAGGCCATTCGTATCGCCCCCGACGAGGCCGTGCCGCTCGTGCTCCGTGCCCGCATCCACCAGCAGGCGGGTGATGCTGCCCAGGCCGCAGCCGATCTGCAGAGGGTGCTGGAAAAGCGTCCCGACCATCCGGCCGCCCTGGAACTCCGCGGTCTGATTGCCGCCGAACGCAACGACTACCCGGCGGCGATCAGTGATTTCCGAAAACTCGTAGCGCAGAAGCCCGACGATGCGGTGCTGGTTGGGCAGCTGGCCATGCTCTATCTGGCGGCCAAGCAGCCGCGGCAGGCGATCAAGCGGTTTTCACGATCGATCGAACTCGAGGACAAGAATTTTGCCAGCTGGCGCGGCCGCAGCGATGCGGAGATCTCGATTGGCGATCACAAGGCGGCGTTGGCCGACCTGGAAATGGCGCTGACGCTCCAGCCTGACGATTCGGGCGTGCTCAACAATCTGGCCTGGCTCCTGGCGACCTCACCGGACGATGCGATCCGCGATGGCAAGCGGGCGATCGAACTGGCACGCAAGGCCTGCGAAGAGACGACCTGGAAGCAGCCACACATCATCAGCACTCTGGCGGCGAGCTATGCCGAAGCGGGCGATTTTGCCGAGGCGAGGAAATACAGCCAGCAGGCGGTCGAGTCGGAAGGCAGTTCGCCGGAAGTGAAGAAGCAGCTGGAGGGTGAACTCGTGAGCTATCGCGACGAGAAGCCTTGGCGAGAGCGGCAGGAACAGGACGAGCAGCCGCTGGAGCCGGAACGCGACACCGGCCCGATTGAGGCCGAAGAACCGAACGATGCCGCGGTACCGGGCCCACAGGAACCGGCAACTCCACGGCAAGGCCGACGTCCGTTCGACTGAAATTCCGCCGGGGGCTTTTATTGAACGGGTGCCCCAAGAACCAACGCGTCGTGGCGGGCGGCCGCCTGTCGAGCGGCTTGCTGGTTGCCGGCCCGTTGCCAGGCCCGATAGGCAAGCAGGGTGGCGGCCACGGCTTTGTCTGGCCGGCTATCCGCTTCGGCGCGGGTGGCGATCGCTTCTGCCACGGAGGCCAGGCTGGCTGCTCGCGTGGCGTCGAGTCCGCGCAGCGGAATCTGCTTGAGGCACCGGAGCTCCGTCTCGATCGCGTCGAAGTCGTAGGTCGCTGACGCAAGTGTGACCGCACGGTTGACGAGAGCAGCCTGGCCAGTCGCCTCGCCCAGCTGACGGGCCTCGTCGAGCATCAGCCATTTGAGCGACCGGTCGCTCTCGGTTGCAGCGGCCGTAAGCAATGTTTCTGCGGCCAGTCTTGCTCCAACGGCAGTGTTGGCATGAGAGAGCGGTTCGCGGAAGCGACGCTTGAGCTCAGCACGACTCCTGGCGAGTTCCCGCGACGATGGGGGCTTATCGAGACCGTCGTCCGGAGCGAGTTGCCCCATCGTGGGGCGAAGGTCGGGAGTCTCCACGGTGGCCTGCTGAACGGCGACGTCTTCGGCGGCGTGTGCTTGGTACAGACACGCCGCCATGGCGATCACGGCGGCACGAAGGATGGCGGGCGTGGTGGCCACAGGCAGTTAGCGGGCGGACGGATAAAAGTGCGACATTTCCATGAATGTCGAGGCATGCCCCGTGGCACGGATCGTCTGAATGGTCGAGCCACCCGCTGGCCGCTGGATTTTGCGTACCTGCCCCTGGAGCTGGCTAAGCTGCCGCGACTGACGGGCCGACTGCTGCTGCTGCACGAACTGCTGCTGCTGCGGTCGCACCAGCCCCTGCATGGCGCCGAGCGTGGAGCCCGTCTCCGGGTTGCCGCCCTGAAAGCCGAGCGCCGTATACGGACTCAGCGAGGGCCGCCGGACGATATTGGAAAACGGGGTGGCACCGTTGCCCTGGGAGCCGCCGGGCCCCTGGGCAACCGCGGTGCTCGACGCCCCCAGCCCGATGGTCGCGGCGACCGCGCCTGCCAGCAGAAACCTGAGGAACGGACGGGTGGGACAAGGACGTCGCATGGTCAAACTCCTTCGCCCGCGGGGCGAACCAATCAGGAACCACTCCACATATACCACCGTCTGCGTCGCCGCACCATCAGTGGGACACGCCATACCCTGCGATGGCCGCATCCATCAGAACCTTCACGACTGCCTTGATGAGCGGCTTGTCGTGGATCCAGGCCGCGAATTCCTCGCCGTGATCCGCATAGAGGTCACGCAGCCACGTTGGGGCCTCCGTCAGCAGCCAGGCCCGGAACAGTAGCCACTTGGGGTTCTGGTCGCCGTAGACCTCTCGAGCCACCCAGCAGAAATTGTTGGGATTGAAGCCGAACGGCAGCCGGTTGATGGTCTGGACGGTCTGCACGCCGAGCAAGCTGAAGCCAAACATCCGCTCGAACGGCCCGGTGACCTTGTCGATGATGCTGTCGAAGGCGATCCACGGATCCTGGGCGATGAATACCCGGTCGCCCGGCATGAGTTGGTAGTTGGTGGCCGTGGAGCCCCCCTTCATGATCGCTTCGATATCGACGGGCAGCACCTGATCGCAGCCCACGCCCGAAGGAGCCGGGCGAGCAATCCAGATGTCCTTGCTCGACAGTCGCGAGAGGCCGTTGATACCGGCGATCGCGTCGAGCACGGTCTCGTTGCCCGTGACGGGAAACCGGACCACGTTGTCGCCAAAGCCCGCTCCCTCCGTGATCACGTAATAGACCTTGGAGTTGTAGCTGAACACGTCGACGCTCACGAGCGGCGCATCGAGGAACTTCGACAGTTGGGCCTCGATGGCCTCCTTCGCCTCGGCAAGGGTCATGCCGGTGACGAAGACCGTGCCGTAGGTGCCAAGGTTGATCGTGCCATCGGGGCCCACCAGGTGCTCTCCGGCGACCTGTTGCTGGCCCGCTGCCTGCGCGAGTGTGAGCGACACCTGCGGCTCGCGGAGGATCCGCTTCAGGTGACGAAACACAGCGTCTTGCGCCTCTTCGAGCGACTGGCCACCCACCATCACCTTGCCGTAGGAGGGCCCGAGATCGAGCATGCCGCCCGGCTCGACCACATAGAGGCCGTTGATCGGCTGTTCGAGGAGCGTGCCCTCCACGATCACCTGCAGCGTGTCGAACGACTGGATGCGGAACGGCGGCTTCGGCACTACGCGGAGCGCATCGATGAGCAGAATATCGGGGGGCTCGATCACATAGGGCGGGAGTGTCACCTTCGCCAGTTCCTTGGCCGGCATCCGATCCCCTTCGGGCGGACAGTTGGCCTCGAGGCTGGCCTGCCGGGTGGTGGATCGCTGTGGCCGGCCGTAGACGCTGCAGCCCTGCGAGCAGACGGTTGCTGCGATCAGCAGCGCCACGCAGACTGTGTGCAGTCGTCGCCCAATCCGCCTTCCGGCAGTCATTCGGCGATGGTTTTGCGTGATGGTCGTGGCGTGCATGCAAAATCTCTGCGATCGGCACAGTCGTCCCAATCGTTTTCATCGACACAGACGCGCGGAAAACTTTGCCCCGTTTGTCAGCCCCTCGGTCGAAACAGCGACAGTGGTCAGCCTGCGGCGTAAGATTGGTGGGTCGGTGATGCTCGCACGTATGTCGTTGCCTGGATGGTTCATGACCACCCACGGGAACGGAGTGCGCCGTCGCTTCCTGCCGTCCCGGCCCCGCTTTTCTCCCCATCTCTTGTTCCCTAGGCTTCCTGGCATGCCAATCCTTCCCAGGCAGCGGGATTTGTTTCCTGACACCCTCCTCGATGACTCATCCGCACCCGCAGCCACAGGCCATGCGGTCGACGAACGGAGTTGGATCGCCTTCTACACACTCTCCCGTCGTGAGAAGGATCTGATGCGGAAACTCGAGGCAGCGACCATTCCCTTCTACGCACCTTTGGTCAAGCGGCGGCTGAGGTCGGCGGGCGGTCGCGCGCGGATTTCCTTCGTGCCACTGTTCCCGGGCTACGTATTTTCCCTGGTTGATGACGACCAGCGGCGGGCGGCTCTGGCCACCAACACGGTCGCACGCTGGCTGCCGATTGGCGACTCCACCGGATTCGTGTCCGATCTGCGGAATATCCGACGACTCATTGCCACCGATCAGCCGCTCACGCCAGAGGCTCTCCTCGAGCCGGGGCAACCCGTACGGGTGCGGAGTGGGCCGTTAGCGGGTATCGAAGGCACAGTGATCAAACGGCGCGGCGGGCAACGGCTCGTCGTGGCAGTCCGCCTCCTCAATCAGGGGGCTTCGATCGAAGTTGAGGACGTGGATCTCGAACGGCTGTAATCTGCTGTACGCTGATGCGTGACGCATCTTCCGCAGATCAGCGCCCTGGCAGTCATCGACAGAATGACATCACGATGAACCCACTCACGGTACCTGGAATGCCCCTGCGGCGCGTTCACAACAAGGCACTGATCCTGGCGTGCCTCCATGCCGTCATCTTCGCGTTCGTCTTCTGGTTTGCGTTTTTCATCCGCAGCGACTTCAACATCGAGTCCACGGTGGCGTGGCTCTCCCTGCGCACGATCTGCGGCGTAGTGGCCTTCAAGTTAGCCATCTTTTACTGGCTTGGGCACTGCCACACGTCATGGAAGCGGATCGCGTTCAACGATCTCACGAGCCTGATCTGGGCGGCCACGCTGTCGATGCTGGTGCTCATCTCGATCGAGTCGCTGCTCCTCACCTCCGGCCGGTTTGGCGAGTTCACGCGGGTGCCACGCAGCGTCTTCGTGCTCGACTGGGCCGGCACGGTGTTGGCGATCGGTGGCATCCGGGCCCTCTGGCGGAGCGTGCGGGAGGAGTTGCGGCCACTGTTGACGAGCAAGCCGGTCCGGACGGTACTCATCGTGGGGGCCGATGACGCGGGCGAATTACTCGCCCGCAACCTCTCGACGGCCACCAATAGCCAGTATTTCGTCGCGGGCTTCCTCGATGACGATCCGGGCCTGCTCCACAACCGCGTTGCCGGTCTGGAGGTGCTCGGCACGGTCGATGACGCCGCCCGCGAAGTGGAGCGACGGCGGATCGACGACGTGGTGGTGCAATCCGGCAGCCTCGACGGCAAGCGATTGCGCAAGCTGTTCGAGACCTGCACGGAGGCAGGCGCGCAGGTCAAGGTGATGCCTGCCATCGACGAACTGCTGGTGGGCCACGATGGTCCTTCACATGTGAAGCCACGACCGGTGGAGATCAAGGACCTCCTGCGACGCGAGCCGGTCAAACTCGACGACGCCGCCGTGCGACGTCTCATCGAAGGCAATACGATCCTCGTCACGGGGGCGGGCGGGTCGATCGGTTCTGAGATCTGCCGGCAGGTTCTCCGTTTTGAGCCGCACCAACTGCTGCTCGTCGAACGCGGCGAGAACGCCCTGTTTCTTCTCGAGCAGGAGTTCTGCCGTTACGAACCGCGGCCGCCCTTCGAGCCGCTCATCGCCGATATCACCGACGAAGCGCGGATGGATCAGATCATCGCCACCTACCGGCCGACGGTGATCTTCCACGCGGCGGCCCACAAGCACGTGCCGATGATGGAATGGAATCCTGCCGAAGCGATCAAGAACAACTGCATCGGCACGCAGATCCTTGCCCGACTGGCCGACAAGCATGGCGTCCGCGAGTTCGTCATGATCTCGACCGACAAGGCGGTCAATCCCACGAGTGTGATGGGATGTTCGAAGCTGATTGCCGAGCGGTTCGTGCAGTCCCTCTCGGCCGAGTCGAAGACGAAATTCCTCGTCGTGCGGTTTGGCAACGTGCTGGCCAGCAATGGCAGCGTGGTGCCGATCTTTCAGGAGCAGATCCGCCTCGGCGGACCGATCACGGTCACGCACCCCGACATCTCCCGGTACTTCATGATGATCCCGGAGGCCTCGCAGCTCGTGCTGCAGGCAGCGGCCATGGGGAGCGGCGGTGAGATCTTCGTGCTCGACATGGGGGAGAGCGTGAAGATCGTCGATCTCGCCCGCGACCTGATCAGCCTGTCGGGACTTGGTGAGGATGACATCGAGATCGTGTTTACCGGCCTGCGGCCAGGCGAGAAGCTCTACGAAGAACTCTACTTCGACGACGAGCAGCGGCTGCCCACGAGTCATCCCAAGGTGTTCTGTGCCATGCACCGGCCGACCACGGTGGCCGCGGTGGAGAGATTGCTCGACGACCTGGCCAGCGTGATCGAGGAACCACCGGAGGTGGTCAAGGCACGACTTCGTGACCTTGTCGCCGAGTACGGCAGCCACTCTGTCGAAGAGCCCACTCCGGCGACGCCCCGAAAAGCCCATGCCAAGTAGCCGGTTCAACGTCATTCCGGAGGTGCATTCGGCAGCCGATCCCGCGGCCGCCCGAATCCGTGTGCCGTTCGTGCGGCCCGCCCTGCCGTCGTGGGAGGCGGTCGGGCCTGCGGCGGCTGAGATTCTGGCCAGCGGTCGGCTCACGAAGGGACCGTTCGTCGAGCGGCTGGAGCAGGCGGTCGCTGCGAGGCTGGGTGTCCGCCATGCAGTCGCCGTGAGCAGTTGCACGGTCGGCCTCCTGCTCGCCTACAAGGCGCTCGACCTGTCGGCCGGGAGTTGTCGCAGCCGGCGTGGGGCCGGGGAACGCTGCCCCGTCGACTCGATGGATTCGCTTTCCCGGTTTGGTACGGTGCGGAGCGGGGGCCGCAGCGAGCCGATCGGCGAGGTCATCCTCCCCAGCTTTACGTTCCTGGCCGGGCCGGCCGCGCTCGTCTGGAACAACCTGCGGCCGGTGTTCATCGACGTCGACCCGCGGACGACGAACGTCACGCCGCAGGCCGTGGCCGCAGCGATCACGCCCCGCACGGTGGCCATCTCCGCCTGCCACAATTTTGGCAATCCGTGCGACGTTGCGGCGCTATCGGCGCTGGCGGCCGAGCACGGTCTGCCGCTGGTGATCGACGCCGCCCACGGCTTCGGCTCGAGCTTTCAAGGCCGACCGGTGGGCGGCGGAGCGACAGCGCAGGTGTTCAGCCTGTCGCCCACGAAGCTGCTTGTCGCCGGCGAGGGTGGGATCGTAGCCACCGACTGTGACTGCCTCGCCCACTTTGTGCGACTGGGCCGAGAGTATGGAAACGACGGATCCTACGACGCCCTGTTCGCAGGCGTGAACGGCCGGATGCCCGAACTGAGTGCGGCCGTCGCGATCTCGTCGTTGGCGATGCTCGATGAGGTGGCCGAACGGCGACGGCAAATCGCCAGCCACTACCGCCGGGAACTGGAGCAACTTCCCGGAATCGGATTCGTCGAGTCGTCCGCCGGCAGCCTGTCGAGCCACAAGGATTTCTCGATCACGATCGACCCCGGTCGGTTTGGGATGACCCGCGACTCCGTGCGGCGGGTGCTCGCGGACCGCGGCATCGAGACTCGGACCTACTACGATCCTCCCTGCCACAGGCAGACCGCATTCGAACATTTCCACGACCGCGCGAGACAGTTGCCTGGCACCGATCTGCTTTCTGCCCGCAGCCTCTCCCTGCCGATCGGGGCTCATGTCGACGAGGCCGTGGTGGAGGAAATCTGCGAGGCGGTGGCGACCGCAAAACATTCGTGATGGTGCCCGGGGCAGTGTTCGAAGCAGAAACACGATGATGACGATCGGACTGTGGGTCGCGTGGTGTCTGGCAGCGCTGGTGGTGGCGGCGGTGCTGACCCGTGCGCTGATCGAGTGGACGACCGCCCGGGGCATCATCGACACCCCCAACGCCCGCAGCAGCCATACGCGGAGCACGCCACGCGGCGGCGGGCTGGCGATCATCGCGGTCGTCGTTGTGGTTGCCGTCGTGATCGCGATCCTGCGTCCGGAGGAACTCCCTCGCATTGCCGGGGTGATCCTGCCGGCGCTGGCGATCGCCGCCGTGAGTTGGCTCGACGATCTCAAGTCGCTCCCAAACCGCACCCGGTTTGCCGTCCATCTGGCAGCGGCGATCGCGGCTGCGGCCATGCTTGGCCCGGTGACGAGGATCGACATGGGCTCGCTGGGCATGCTGCGTTTCGGCTGGCTCGCCTGGCCGCTGACGGTGCTCTGGATCGTCGGTCTGACGAACGCCTTCAACTTCATGGACGGCAGTGACGGCATCGCTGGGATCACGGCGGCGGCGGCGGCGGCCGGCATTGCCGCGGCGGCGGCGGCCTGCGGCGCGGGGTCGGTGGCGGTGATCGCGGCGGCCTTTGCGGGTGCCGCAAGCGGGTTCCTCACCTGCAACTGGCAGCCGGCCCGCATTTTCATGGGGGACGTCGGGAGCGCCTTCTGTGGGTTTCTCTTGGCGGTGTTGCCGCTGGCGGTGCGGGCCGACGCCGTGCCGGAGATCCTGCCTGTGGCGGTGCTCGCCCTCTGGCCATTTATTTTCGACACGACCCTCACCCTGCTGCGCCGGCTGCGGGCGGGCGAAAATATCTTCCAGGCGCATCGCAGCCATCTCTACCAGCGACTGGTTATTGCCGGCTGGCCGCACCGCTCAGTGGCCAGCCTCTATGGCGGGCTCGCGGCGTTTGGAGCGACGGTGGCGGTGGCGCCCCTGCTCGATCCCGGCGTGCGGAGGGCTGCCGACCATGTCGCCGCGGCAACGCTCCTGGTGGTGGCGGCGCTCTTGGTCACGCTCGTACTGATCGCGGAGCGCCGGGTTCCCCGCGTGGCAGCGTGACCCGGTCTCCGTTTCTCAAGCGATTTGGGGATCTGCTGCTGGCGGCCACGGCGATCGTCCTCTTGGCGCCGGTGCTCGCGGCGGTGTGGCTGGCCGTGCGGATCGCGATGGGACGGCCCGTGTTCTTCGTCGACATGCGGGCCGGTCAAGATGCCCGCCCGATCAGGATCGTTAAGTTCCGATCGATGCGGGAGGCGGTAGACGCCACTGGTCGCTCCCTTCCCGATGCGGAGAGGCTCGGGGCGTTCGGCCGATTCCTCCGGCGATCGAGCCTCGACGAACTTCCGCAGTTGGTCAGCGTGTTGGTGGGCGATATGAGTGTGGTAGGACCCAGGCCGCTGCCACTGGCCTATGTTTCCAGGTATTCGCCGCGGCAGGCGACACGGCTCAGGGTGCGGCCAGGCCTCACGGGATGGGCGCAGATCCATGGTCGGAATGGGTTGGATTGGCCCCGGCGACTGGAGTATGACGCCGACTACGTCGATATGTTGGGCCGTTGGTACTGGCCGCTGGTGGATCTCCGGATCATCGCGGCCACGGCGTTTCAGGTCATCTGGCAGGCGGTGACGGGGCGTGGCGTGTCCGCTCCGGGTTCGGTCACGATGCAGGAGTTTCGGCCATGAGTATTCCGACGGATGCGACCGTCGCCGCCATCGTGGCGGCGATTCGGCAGGTGCTCCACGACACGGGTCGCACGGCGGTTACCGTGGAGCCACAGATGCTCTTGTCCACCGAACTCGGGCTCGATTCCCTCGATCTGGCCCAGACGATCGTCTTGCTCGAGCGTTCCCTGGGGGTCGATCCCTTTCGGTCACCGCCCCCAGGATCGGCCCGCCCTTCAATTCGGACGGTGGCCGATCTCGTCGGCATTTACAGCCAGAACGCTCCGATCTCGTCCTCCACTGGTCAGCCCTAAACGTGCCTTTCCCGTCGCCATCCCGTATCATCGCCGCAGGCGGATCCTCTGAGGAATCCAGTTTCCGATGAAAACCCAGACTTTCCCCAATCCCACCCCCAGCCATCTGGCAGACGCTCCGCCGGAAGACCGACTCGCTTTTGCGATCACCGAGGTTGCCCGCCAGTTTCCGGATCGCGCTGCCATCGTCGCCGAAGCGGGCGGTGAGGGGAGCCGATCGATTGAGTACGCCACACTCGCCGCTGCGATCGTGAAACTCGAAGGAGCCCTCGATCGGGTGCGTCCCGTGGGGATCGTCGCACGGGCGAAGCGAACCGAGTCGCTGGTTGTGATCGCCGCGGCCTGTGGGCGACAGCACGTGCCGGTTGCATTCCTCGCTGAGGATTCCCGAGACCTGATCGGTGAGCTGCGTGACTGGGTCGCGATCGACGATTCCCTCTTGCTGGTCGCCAATCCAGCCGACCAGCGACGGGAGTTTGAGGCGGTGGCCACACACGTGGTGGTGGCGACATCGGGCACGAGCGGTCCTCCCAAGCTGGTGGATCATTCCTGGGATTCGCTTCTCGCTGCCGCCCGGTTGGCCGAGCAGTGGCATGGGCTGGGGTGGATTCTCGTCTACGACGCCACGCGGTGGGCGGGGATCCAGGTCTGGTTGCAGGCGCTGCTGACGGGGGGACGACTGGTCGTGCCGGCATCCCGCGACCCCGACGTCGTCCTTCGGGCAATCGTCGCCGAGCAGGCCACAGTGTTACCGGCCACGCCGACGCTCTTGCGGCGACTGTTGACCTCCGCCGACAGGACGCTCTTGGCCGGGGCCCGACTCGAGCGGATCACGCTCGGGGGCGAGGCGGCCGATGGTCTGCTCCTTGAACAGTGCCGGGCAGCATTCCCAGGTGCCAAGATCACGCAGGTGTATGCGACGACGGAGTTGGGCGAAGTCTTTCGTGTCACCGATGGGCTGCCTGGGTTTCCCGCAACGTGGCTCGGGCGATCGCTGGCCGGTGGCGCCCGACTTGGGATGCGTCGGGATGGCGAACTGCTCGTCCAGTTGTCGCGGGATACCGCCGAGGTGGCGACAGGCGATCTGGTCGAGAAGCGGGGGGATCGGTATGAGTTCACCGGCCGGCGGAGCGATGTGATCGTGGTGGGCGGGGCGAAGGTGTTGCCGCGGCGGGTCGAGGAACTGCTGCGTGGCATCCCGGGGATCGCCGATGCCCGTGTCTACGGCATGCCCAGCGCCATCACCGGCGAACTCGTGGCGGCCGAGGTGGTGCTGGCCGATCCGATGCCGGCTGGCAGTTCGCCCGAGAGCATCCGGGCAGCGGCGCTTGCCGCCTGCCGAAGCGGACTCGAGCCGCACGGGGTTCCCAGGATCCTCGACATGGTGAAAAAGATTGCGACCAACCCGGCGGGCAAGGTGCCCAGGCGTCAGGCGTGACCGGGTCACCAATGCCCGTCACATCGGTCATTTCCGGCGGCTCCCGAGGCTTGGGGCTGGCAGTCGTTGAACGGCTGCTCGAGCGTGGCGATTGCGTGGCGACGTTTTCCCGGTCTGGCTCGGCCGCGCTCACGTCGCTTTCCGACCGCCATCCCGAGCGGCTGCATGCAGAGCAGTTCGATGCCGCCGACAGTGATGCGGTGCGGGCGTTTGTCAGCCGGGTCACCACCCGGTTCGGTGGGATCGATCACTGCATCGCCAATGCCGCGGTGGCCCACGAGGGGGTGACTGCCACGATCCGGGATGACGAGATCGACGCGATGCTGAACGTGAATCTCCGCGGGTCGATTGTGCTCGTCCGCGAGTGCGTCAGGCAGATGCTGATCCGGCCATACGGCAACGAGTCCGGGCACGAGTCGGCCCGGTCAGGCAGCCCGTCGGTGGTGGTGGTGTCGTCAGTGGTGGCGTCCCAGGGCTCGCCCGGCCTGGCCGTCTATGCCGCCACGAAGGCCGGCCTGGAGGGGTTTGCCATCAGTCTGGCCCGCGAACTGGGGCCCCGTGGCATCAGGGTCAATGCGGTGGCACCGGGATTCCTCGAGACCGACCTCTCGGCGTCGCTCTCGGAGGGCAACCGGGCCCGGATCGTTCGCCGCACGCCGCTGGGCAGGTTGGGCGTTCCGGCTGATATCGCGGGGGCAATCGATTTCCTCACCGGACCGCGGGCCGCATTCATCACCGGCCAGATCCTCACGATCGACGGCGGCGCGGCCGGCTAAATCGGCCGGCTAAATCGGTTCCGTACGGACCAGATCCCGGCTCGCCGGCGAGTGGCGGGGTATAGTCGATTGATGACGCGATCAGGCAATAGGGTGTCACCCAGAGGAACGGAGTGCGCGCCGAGGTTCCGTGCTCCCCGGACGAGGGGTGTGGCGTCGTGACTCCCCGCCTGACCGTCCCCGCCGGTGGAGTGCCAACGGCCTGCCGGATCATCCTTGTCGGTGCCGGTGGCTTCGGCCGCGAAGTCCTGCACTGGGCCCGGGATGCGTGGCCAGACCAGGCGTCCCAGATCGCCGGTTTTCTGTCCGCCGAACGGCATGCCCTCGACCGTCATGACTGTGGACTGGAGATCATCGGCGATCCTGACCTCTATCAGCCGCAGGCTG
>CANETO010000006.1 GCA_947440895.1 Planctomycetaceae bacterium
CATCGAAAAGTCGTCTTGAAAGTCATTCCGGGCCGAAATCTCCCGAATCCGGGCCAGAAGACGCTCGAGGCGCCCCCCCTCTCCGTGGGATCCGGAGGCGAGGGTTGATACAAAATTGTCGAACTCCCACATCGAACCATCCGGGCGACTCACTTCAAACGCACCGTCGCTGTAGAGAAAAAGCCGGCTGCCTGCCGGAACGCGGGCCTCGCCGGAGCTGAATTCTAGGCCGTCAACCGCGCCGATGAGCGGCCCGTCCGACTCCAGCATCGCGGGCCGGCCGCCGTCGGGCGCCAGGAGCAACGCCGCTGGATGTCCCCCTCCCGCCCAGCGGATCGTGCGGGATGAGATCTGGTAAACGCCGTACCAGATCGTGAAAAACATGTCGTTTTGACGCTCCATCGGAAACGCCTTGTTGAGCGCGGCCAGCACGGCCCCAGGGTTGTGGAAATTGGTCTGCGGCAGGGCCTCGCTGCGGATCGAGTTGAGCGCCGACACGCTCAGCAACGCCGCGCCCACACCATGACCGCAGACGTCCAGGAGATAGATGGCGATGTGGTCTGCGTCGAGACTGTGATACCCGAAGGCATCGCCCCCCAGTTCAGCCGACGGGATGAACCGCCAGTCGGCGTCGATCGGGCCAATCCGCTGCGGTGGCGGGAGCAGGGACCGCACGTACTGCGCCGCCGTGGCGAGGTCGTTGGCGAGCACCTGACGGCTGGCCTGCAACGCGACAAATGCCTCGTTGCGCTCGAGGAGCGCGATGTAGCCTCGGGAGTGGTAGCGGATCCGGGCCACGAGCTCCAAGCGGTCGGGCAGTTTCACGAGGTAATCATTGGCCCCGAGGGCAAACGCCTCGGCCTTCACCATCGCCTCCTCCTTGGAGGAGAGCACGATGATCGGCACCTCGCGAAATCGCTCGGCGGCGCGAAACTGCCGGACGAGTTCAAGCCCGTCGATGGCCGGCATCACGAGATCCTGCAGAATCACGGTCGGTTCGACCTCGGCCGCGACCTCGAGGGCGGCGGTTGCGTCGCGACAGAAATGAAAGGCGATGCCCTCCTCGCCGACGAGCATGCGGCGAACCGCCTCACCGATGATCGGTTGGTCATCGACGAGCAGCACCGTCGCGCCACGCGATGATGGGTTTTTCTGGGCGACCAGATCCACGGTGTGAGCGCCACGATCTACGGGGAAAAGGCATGAACGTACCATACCTTCCCGCAGTGGAACGATCCGCTGCGGGGGGCGGAATACGCCCTAGGCCTTTTTCTTGGTTCGACAGGCTGGCGGTTCGGCAAGGGAAAATACCAGAACCTCTTCGCCCGTAACCGTGGAAATGTCGTGGTGCACGCTGACGAGTTTTACGCCTACCGCATTTTCCACGATCGATTCCAGTCGCGGGCGACCAGTCGCCACCATGTGGGCTCGCACCTGCTTGAGCAGGGCCCGTCCGTTGCCGTGGTCATGCCCGTTGGTCGTGTCTGGCCGGTCGTCTCCTGTGCCGCCGCCGTCGACTGGTTCGTGCCGGGGTGAGATCAACTGCCGTTCGGCCGGAGTCAGCGATCCCTGCAGTCGCACCACCAGCAGCGACCCGATGAGGTGAGCATGGATGTCGCGCGGCCCACGACCCAGGAACTCCTGCTGGAACCGTGAGATGCCGTCACAGACAGCCGCCTCTATTTCACCCTGCGATTTCACAAATTACCTCAGTTGATACCCGCACACCCCTTCGCCCACGCTCGAAAAACCCCAGTCGCGGCCATGCGACCTGCCGACGCGACCATGCCGGCAATCAAACTGCGGGAAAACCTGGCCCTGGAACCAGCACGCCACCGCGCAGCACTGCGCACCCTGTCGCTACGGCCGCCGTCCCGCTTCAACCTCACCGTCGACCGTGGCAGGTCTCAGACTCACGCCCGCCTTCCCGTTGCCGTTGCCGTTGCCGTTGGCAACGGCGTCGCCGTTACAGATCCGGTCCCAGACCTCTCGACGGTGGATCGGCATCCGGGTGTCGGCCTCGAAGCCGAGCCGCACTCTCCCCCCTTCAATCTCCAGAATCGTGATTTCGAGCACCACTTGCAGATCCTCCGGCCGGCCAATCACCACGCTTTCGCGATTCTTCCTCGTCAGCACCAACATAGGTCACCTTCTTCATGGTTATGGATCCTTCCAGAGATGGTCAGTTGCGGGCGAATCCGTTGCCGCCCGCTCCGTTCGAATGCACATGGTCGTTGATCGGCACGCCCAGAGCCGGCAGGCCCTCACCGAGAAGGAACAGTTCCACGGCCGGGTTGGTCGTGAGGGTCTTGAGGACGCTGCCGGTCGTCGTGTCGACATGAGCGATCCCACCGCGGAGATCAACACCCGTGCTGCGGCGAACATGGCTCCGCAGGGCCTGGAGCGAGTTGTCGAAGAGGTAGCGGTGGAAGTCCTGCACCCGGTTCGATCCTTCCTCGTCGGCTGCCAGTCGCCGCTCCACAGGCGAGAAGGCTTCGTGGAGATTGACCACCATCCAGCCGCCGTCAGCCACGACAGTCACGCTGCGAGGCGCGCGTCCCAGCAGCAGATGTTCAAAAGAGCCGGCCGCCTGGGCCACCTGCCGGGCAACGCGTTCGTCAAACTGTGGTTTCATGGCTGTACTTCCTGGTTGTGACTGCTGCGACCCGCTTCGACGTCATGGCTTCACCGGCAGCGGCATGCGTACCAACAAAAAAAGCCGGCGAGAGAGAGTGCCCAAAGGCTCTCTTTCTCGCCGGCTTACGCTACGACGGACCACCCGGACCAAGGCCGGGATGCCCCTCGACTCGTCTTCCGATTCAATTGTTTGTGCCGAATATCCGCTGCAATTCAGGATCACAACGAATCCGCACTGCACGCATTATACTGCGAAAGCAGGGCAACGCAAGATGTCTGCGTAATTTACGAAGCATGGGGTACTTAAGGCGTTTAATCGCCGCGAAGCGATTGCCCGAAGTGTTGTCACGCAAACGAAGATTACCCAGTCGGAATTCGCTCGCGACTGTTTATGCGACCGGTGCGCTTCTGACGAAACCTCCTCCTGCACGACACGCCCCACCCTAAGGAGGGGTGCCGTAATCGCAGAGGTTGCCGCCATGCATGCACTGAAATCGCAAGGGGAGATCGAGGCCGCGGTCTGTGACGCCGTGTCGCGGTTCCAGCAGGAATTCATGGGTCGCGGCCCTCGGCTTGTACACACTCACCTGATCGAAAACAAACTCTTCGTTCATTTAGAGGGTGTCCTGACAGCCGCGGAGCAGCGGCTGATGGATGCGCACTGCGAAGGCAACGGCCGCGGTGCGGAACTGCTCAAACAGCTTCGCAGCCATTTGGTCGTGGCCGGCAAGACGCTGCTCGAGACGCTCGTTCGCGATGCCACGGGGAAGCAACCGGTGAGCGTGCATCATGACATCAGTCCGACTACGGGGGAGGAAGTCCTGGTATTCACACTCTCCGCGGCCCCGCAATGCCGTGACCGCAACGGCTTTCAAGACCGAAGGCGAAAATAGTGGGATCGTCCGCAGATTTCTGATGCCTTGCGTTCCCAGTCGGTAGCCGAAAGCGGCAGCCTGCCGAACCGCCGACAGCATTGGCTCGGGATCATCCGCAGCCCTGCCCGACCACTGCTTTCGGTATTGCAAGGCCGGCCCGGACTGGTTGTGACGATACCCGCAGCCGGTTCTCGGTAGTCTGGTGGAATGCTCCGCCTGACTCGCGATGGGCGACCCGCCCTTGCCGATGGCCACCATGACGCATCCTCCAGAACTGCCCGCCCCAGCAGAACTCACCGACCCCGCGACGCCTTCTAAGGCCGACGCCGTGCCCGCGGGCCGGATTGAGTTGATCAGGACTGCCATCGAGTCTGCCGCCCGGTTTCTGCCCACACAGGGGCCCATCGGCGTGTTCATCGCGCAGAATGCGCTGCAGGCCTTTGAGTGCGAACCCTTCGAGGAAGCCGTCGTGCATGCGGCCCGTCTCTATGGCACGCAGCCCTATCTGGCCGAGTCGCGATACCGTGAGGAACTCGCCCGTGGCCGGATTCGGGCCGCCGATCTCGAGTCCGTGCTCGATCGTGACCTCCGCGGCGGGGCAGCCGCCCTCCTCGTCAATGGAAAACTCACGCTCCGCGACCTGCGGCTGACGCTTCTCCTCCATTCGGTACGACAGGAAGACGACGCCGCAGTCCGCTGGACGCTCACTGAGCAGGATGTTCTCGAACGGCTGCGGGACGATCTCAGCCCCGAGGCACGCTGGCGACTCCTCAGCGACGGCGCCGACACGACCGACGACGATCCCAACGAGCGGCTGCCTGACGCCGATGACGAGGCGGCGCGGAGGGCGACATTTTCACTCGATGACGAAACCGGGAAATCGGACGGCGAACGGCACGCCGCGAGCGAACTCTGGCATGCCTGTGTCGAGGCGGTCGCCCTGTCGCGGCCCTCGATCAGGCACCCGCGGCCGCCAGTACGGCTTCGGGACCTCATGCAGGCGGTCGATCCTGCGGTCGACACCGACGCGCTCGTCCATCCGTTGTTGATTCGCTTCTGCGCAGCGTTTTTGGATCAAGGAGTGGCGGCATGGCCGATGCCGGGGCGGGAGCGGGGACTGCTCGAGGCCGTGGCGCGGATGTACTGCGGTCGATTCGGTCCGACGGAGCCCTGGAGTGCCCAGCTCCCACAGGCGCTCCGCCGCGTGCGGGGCGTGCCTGCGGTCGAAGTGATCGCATCCGAACTCCAGCGGCTCGGCGTCCCGGAGACCGAGTGGGACGAATTTGTGACCCGCACAACGCTGGCCCTGCGGGGCTGGGCAGGGATGATCCGGCATCTCGAGGAGCGGCCCGATCGGGCACCAGTCGAGGCCGTACCGGCACGGCTCATCGACTTCGTCGCGCTGCGGCTGGTGTTGGATCGCGTTGCGGCAGAGTGGGCTTCCCGGCAACTGGGCTTCCGAAGCAGCGGGACCGATGATGCGACCTCACCGCAACCGGGCAACGGCCTGCGTGGCGTCTGGACGGAACTCCGGGACCGTTCGCCTCCGCAACGCGGCCCCGGCAGCCTCGCCAGGGCATTCCTACTGCATCAGGTGTCGCAACTGCTCGGACTCACGGCCCGCGATATCCGCAACCTTGATGAAAACGAACTGCTCCGGTTCGAGCAGGCGATCACCTCCTTCGACGGCTTCTCCCGACGGCGGCTGCTCCATCTCGCCTATGAACGCCGTCATCGGATCGAAACGCTCGATGCCTTGGCCGCGCATGTCCGCTTCGCCACGCCGTCGTCGTCGAGTCGTCCGCTGTTCCAGGCGGTCCTCTGCATGGATGAACGCTGCGAGTCATTCCGACGGCACTTGGAGGAACTGGGGCCCGGGTTTGAAACCTTCGGGACTGCGGGGTTCTTCGGCGTGCCCATGTATTACCGGGGCATCGATGACTGGCATGCGGCACCGTTGTGCCCGATCGTCATGCGGCCCCGGCACACCGTCGTGGAACTGCCGGAACACGAGGCGCTGTCGCGACATGAATTTCAGCGCAACCTGCGGCGGCGTATCGGACAGCTGACCGGCGGCGTTTCAACAGGTAGCCGCACACTCCTTCGCGGCGGCCTCTTCACGGCCTTCGCGGGGGCCGTGGCGGCAGTGCCGCTGGTGGCCCGCGTCGCGTTCCCGCGGCTGTCGGCCCGCCTGGGCAGGACCGCCGCCGAACTTGCCAGTCAGCAGGTGCCCACCCGGCTGGCATTGGAACGTGAGGGGGAGGATTTCCTGCCCGACGGCACCCATGCCGGCTTCGATGTGACTGAAATGGTCGCCATCGTCCGCCGCGTGCTTGAAGACATCGGCCTGACCACCGGATGCGCGCGGCTGGTCGCCGTGATCGGGCACGGCTCCTCGAGCCTCAATAATCCCCACGAGAGTGCCTACGACTGCGGCGCCTGCGGCGGCGGCCCCGGCGGCGCAAACGCCCGGGCCTTCGCCATGATGGCCAACGACCCGCGGGTGCGGAGTCGGCTGGCAGCGGACGGTCTTGTGATCCCCGATGACACCCGCTTCATCGGCGGCAAACTCGACACCTGTGCCGATACCGTGACCTGGTTCGACGCAGACCGACTGCCCGAAAGCCACCGCGGCGACGTCGACATGCTCCGGAGGGCGTGCACGCAGGCCTGCATCGCCGACGCCCATGAGCGGTGCCGCCGGTTCGAATCGGCCCCGCTCGACATCACGCCGCGGGAGGCGAGCCAGCATGTCGAAGCTCGCTCGGTCGACCTCGCGCAGGTTCGTCCGGAACTCGGCCATGCGACGAACGCCGCGGCCATCATCGGCAGGCGCAGCCGCACGCGGGGGCTGTTTCTCGATCGCCGGTCGTTTCTGGTGTCGTACGATCCGACGGCGGACGAGGATGGCTCGATCCTCACCCGCACCCTTGCAGCCGTGGGGCCGGTGGCGTCCGGCATTAATCTGGCCTATTTCTTCTCTGCCGTCGACCGGCTCGGCTACGGCTGCAATACGAAACTCCCCCACAACATCACCGGCCTGATCGGTGTCATGGACGGTCAGTCCAGCGACCTGCGAACCGGCCTGCCGTGGCAGACGGTGGAGATCCACGAACCCCTGCGGCTGCTCGTGGTCATCGACGCCACGCCGGAGCAGATCATCGCCGCGGCCTCGCCGCTTGCCGGCGTGCGGCAGCTGATTGAAAATCAGTGGATCCACCTGGTGTCGTGGGATCCCGAATCGGGAACACTCGCGGTCTACGATCAGGGCACGTTCGTGCCCTACGTCCCGGAACACAACGACATCCCCGTGGTCGATCGTTCGGTCTCGTGGTACGCCGGCCGACGCGACCACCTCGCCCCCGCCCGCGTTCTGGCCGCGCTCCCTCGGAAGTCGACCCCAGCTGCCAGTCACCATTCATGAACGAACACGACCTCGTCTCGCTCCTCGTCGTCTGCCAACTGGCCGCCCCGGCGGCCACGCTGGCGCTGGTGGGCGTCCCCACGCTGCTCGGCCAGCCACCGTCGGAGCGGTCCACGTCGCGGATCGTGGGAGGCGGGTTCGCCACCGCCTTCATCGCGGGCCTGCTCACGCTCGCCGTGCTGGCGTCTCGGGACTTTCGGCCCGAGATCGTCCACCTCGGGTCCTGGTTCTCGGTAGGCCACCACGAGGCCACGATCGAACTCGTGGCCGATGCGCTCTCCGTGCCCTACGTCTGTTTCTCAGCCGGTCTCTGCGGCCTGGTCAATGCCTTCGCCAGCAAGTACCTCCATCGCGAGCCGGGGTTCACCCGGTTCTTCCTGCTCCTGGCAGTGTTCGGCACCGGCATGAACCTGATGGTGCTTGCGGGCAGCATCGATGTGTTGTTCGCGGGCTGGGAATTGCTTGGCATTTCATCGACTCTTCTGATCGGATTCTACCTCGAGCGGGGCAACGCGGTGCGTGCGGCGCTACGGGCGTTCGCGACCTACCGTGTCTGCGATGTCGGGTTGCTTGCCGCGGCCGTGATGGTGCATCGGGCGGTGGGATCGGGCGACTTCAATCGGCTCTTCGGTGAGAACTGGCCCCACGGCACCTGCCTCGTGCCCGCTGCCACCGCCACGATCGTCTCGCTCCTGCTCGTCTTCGCAGCGATGGGAAAGAGCGCCCAGGTGCCGTTTTCGGGCTGGCTGCCGCAGGCCATGGAGGGGCCCACCCCGTCGAGCGCCATCTTTTACGGCGCCCTCTCGATTCATGCCGGGGCCTATGTGCTCCTCCGGTGCGAGGCGCTCTTGGAGCAGGCGCCGCTGGCCAGGCTGGCGCTGATCGTCATCGGTCTGGGCACGGCCCTCCATGCCAACGTCGTGGGCCGGGTGCAGACCGACTTGAAAAGCATGCTCGCCTACGCGTCGATGACGCAGGCGGGTCTGATCTTTGCTGAGATCGGCTTCGGCTGGCGGGTGATTCCCCTGGTGCACGTCATCAGCCATGCCATCCTCCGCAGTCTGCAGATCCTGAGGTCGCCGTCAGCCCTTCACGATCGCCACGAACTGGAGGCGGCGCTCGGCGGGCATCCCGGTGCCGACCGCTGGGCGTTGGGACGACTGCTGCCAGAGGCGCTGCAGGCACGGATCTACCGCATCGCCCTCGATCGCGGGTTTGAAGAGATGGTGGTGGGCAGGCTGTTCGTCGTGCCGTTCCTCTGGCTCATCGAACGTGCCGCCACGCTCGAACGGCGGTGGCTTGCCCTCCTCGGGGGCGACCCTGGCCCCGGCGGGGGCCGCTCATGACCGAAACAAGCCAGGCCGCCCTGCTTGCTGCGGCGGCGATCACGGTGGCCGCCCCCTTGGCCGGATCGGCCGCCACGGCCCTGGGCTTCCGCCGCGGCAAACCGCGGAGGTTTGCGGCTGCTGTCGCTGCCGTCTCACTGCTGTCGAGCCTCGTGATCACAGCGATCTGGAGCCAGTCTGATGGCACCGCCGTGGGGTTCGGCGACAGGCTCGGTGGTGGCCGGTTCGTGTACATCGACGGCATCACAGCCGTTCTGCTCCCCTACGTGGCGCTGATCGAGATGTCCATCCTCCTGGTGGCGCCGCGGCGGGCGCTCGGTCAGTCGGCCGTGACCCGCATTCTCTTCGGCGCCGCCACCACGCTCGCCCTGTTTCTCACCTCACATCCGATCCTGTTGATCGTCCTCTGGTGTGCCACGGCGTTGTCGACCTGGGTCTCGGTGCGAAGCACGCCTGGGGGAATGGCGGCTGCCCGTGTATTCGCCATCGCCATGACTGCAGCGACCGCCTGTATGGCCGTTGGCACGATGCTCCTGCTCGTCGATCCGCCGTGGTCGGCGGCCGCGGGCTGGGTGGGCGCGACGGGTGGCTGGCTGGTGGCGATCGCCGTCATGATCCGCAAGGGGATCTTTCCTTTTCACTCCTGGTATCCATCGCTCTTTTCCGGGGCGACGATGTCGACGGCGCTGGCGGCGACGATGCCGCAGGTGGCCTCCTACACGGCCGTGCGACTGCTCATCGGCCATACCGATCATCCGGAGGGTGTGGCAGCAGAACTGGTCGTGCTGTCGCAAATGGCACTCGTCACCGCGACCTATGGCGCAGCGCTGTCGATCGTGCAGCGCGACCTGCGATCGCTGATCGGCACGCTCGCCATGAGCCAGTCGGCCATGGTGCTCGCAGGGCTGGCGGGCACGCTGCCGATGGAACTCAACGGGGCGTTCTGCGTCTGGATCTCCAGCGGACTGTCGCTCACCGGCATCGGATTGGTGTCGTGGGCACTCGAAAGCCGGGCGGGGCCGATCCGGCTCGACACGCCCCAGGGAAGGTTCTGGGATGCACCTGCCTTGGCGGGATTTTTCCTGCTCTTCGGCCTTGCCGGGATCGGTCTGCCCGGCACGCTTTCCTTCGTGGCCGACGACCTGATCGTGTCGGGCAGTCTCGACGAGCAGCTTCACGCCGGTCTGCTCGTGATCCTCTCCACCGTGCTGGCGGGCATCGCCATGATGCGGGGTTGGTTTCACGTCTTCGGCGGCCCCGTCGATCCCAACGGCACGCGGCACGCGATCCTGCTGCGGGAGCGGGTGGCGATGACGGTGCTGCTGGCGACGCTGTTTCTCCTGGGGATCTGGCCCGGCCCGCTCGTGCGGGCGCTCGATCGGGCCACCGGCCGGCTGCTCGGCGTGTCCGCGGAATCCACTGGTGAACACGCCGCCGACGGGGCGGATTCGTCCGAGGATTTGCAGCTTTTCTCGCCGGAACGTTGAATGGTGGCCGGTGGTTCGGCGGCGTCCCCTTTTCCCGCGGAGTTCCGTTTCGCAGCGGACAGCATCATGGCAGCCAAGAAGTCGGCAGGCGGCACCTTCGAAACGGCAGAGGACATCGAGGGGCTCGGTGTCTTTTATCTCGGTCGCAAGGTCGACCCTGATCGGGGCTCAGCCGCCGGCCCGCCGCTCCTGATCGACGCCCGGCGGTTCACCACCCACGCCGTCTGCGTGGGCATGACAGGCAGCGGCAAGACGGGCCTGCTCATCGACCTCATCGAGGAGGCTGCGATCGACGGCATCCCCACGCTCGTCATCGATCCCAAGGGGGACCTCGCCAACGTCCTGCTGTCGTTCCCCAGCCTCGCGCCGGCAGACTTTCTCCCCTGGGTCGAGGCCGATGCAGCCAAACGCGATGGCATTACGCTCGAGGAACTGGCCGAGCGAACGGCGAAGAAGTGGTCCGACGGGCTTGCCGCCAGCGGACAATCAGGGGACCGCATCCGCCGTCTGCACGAGGCCGTTGAGATGGCGGTCTACACACCGGGCAGCCGCACGGGACGGCCACTCGCGATGCTCGAGAGCCTCGATCCGCCGGCGGAGCATCTGCTCGACGATGCCGAAGCCCGCCGCGAGCGGATCGAATCGTTGGTGTCGGGCATCCTGGCCCTGGTCGGCATCGAAGCGGAGCCGGGCAAGAATCGCGAGCACGTGCTGCTCTCGACGATCATCGACTCGATGTGGCGGAGCGGACAGAAGCTCGACTTCGGCGCGCTCGTGCGAGCGATCCCGGCGCCGCCGATCGAACGGGTCGGCTTCCTCGATCTCGAAAATTTCTATCCTGCTGGCGACCGCTTCCAATTGGCCAGCCGGCTCAACACCGTGGCGGCCGCTCCCGGCTTCGAGGCCTGGCTCGAGGGGGAGCCGCTCGATGTGGGCCGGCTGCTCTGGACGCCTGCCGGCAAGCCGAGGGTAGCGGTCGTCTCGATCGCGCACTTGAGCGACAGTCAGCGGATGGCGTTCGTGACGCTGCTCGCCGGGCAGACGGTGGCCTGGATGCGTGGGCAGGGGGGCACGTCGTCGCTCAAGGCTCTCTTTCTCATGGACGAGGTCTTTGGCTACGTGCCGCCGACCGCCAACCCGCCGAGCAAGACACCAATCCTCACGCTCATGAAGCAGGCCCGCGCCTACGGCCTTGGCGTCGTGCTCGCCACGCAGAATCCCGTCGACCTCGACTACAAGGGGCTTTCCAACGCCGGCATCTGGTTCCTCGGCCGGCTGCAGACCGCCCGCGACAAGGCCCGTGTCCTCGACGGCCTGGAGGGCGCAGCCTCGACGGCCGGGCGGTCGTTCGACCGGAATCGGGTCGATCGGCTGCTGTCGGGGCTGGAGCAGCGGATGTTTCTGCTGCACAGCGTGCATGACGACGAAGAGACGGTGTTTCAGTCGCGATGGACGATGGCCTATCTCCGTGGGCCGCTCCTCCGCGAGGAGATTCGGCGGCTCACGCAGGGCGTGGCGGCCAAGCCTGGAGCCGTTAGTCCGCAGTCGCCGGGCTTCACTGGGAGCACCCCGGTGACCGGTCGCGAGACACCGGCCGGTGGTGCCCGTCCACTGCTGCCGCCGGGCATCCGCGAGGTGTTTCTGTCGCCGCGGCATGCGGTGCCGCTCGATGGCGTGGTGCATTATCGTCCCGCAATTCTCGGGCGAGGGCGGGTGCGGTTCGCGAAACCCGCAGCACGCATTGATGTCCTTCGCGAGGTGATCTGCCTGGCGCCGGCCGGCGACTCCGTCGGGGAGTCGGCCTGGGAACAGGCCGATCAGTTCGCGGAAGCCCCGGAGATCGAGCCAGCGCCGCGGACCGGTACCTTCGCGTCACTGCCATCGGCGCTCACCGGGCCGAAGGGCTATGCGTCGCTCGCCACGGCGCTCAAGAGCCATCTCGGCCGCACGTCGCGGCTCGTGCTCTGGGCCGTGCATGAAGTCGACGCGGTATCGCGGCCAGACGAGACCGAGGCCGACTTCCGCGTGCGGATTACGCAGAAGGTGCGCGAGTGGCGCGATGCCGAGATCGACCGGGTTCGCGACCGCAGTGCTGCCAAGCTCGTGTCGCTCACCGACCGCATCGACCGGGCGCGGCAAAAGGTGGAGCGGGAGCGGGCCGAGGCCCAAAACAAGTCGATGCAGACCTATGTGTCGATCGGGTCGGCGGTGCTCGGGGCACTCCTGGGACGGAAGGCGGCGACATCGACCAACATCGGCCGCGCAGCCACGTCGATGCGGTCGGCGAGCCGGTCGGCGCGGCAGCAGGCTGATGTCGTGCATGCCGAGGAGAGCCTGGCAACGCTCGAGGAGCGACGGCAGACGATCGAGGACGAAGTGGCTGCCGAACTGGAGCGGATCCGGCTGGAGACGAGCCCGGAGCGGATTCGCCTGGAGGAGATGGAGATCCCGGCCCGCAAGACCGACATTGCCGTCGACGATGTCGTGCTCGCGTGGGTGCCGCAGGAACCGTTGGTAAGCGAAAAGCGAAAAGCAGAAAGCGGGATCTGGTGATGGCGGCATCGAACTCGGCCCGGGAGATCGTGCTGGTGGACTGCCCCGACGACGTCGGGTTGATCCACCGGATCACGGGCGTGCTCGGGGCGCACCGGCTCAACATTGAGAGCAACCACGAATTCGTCGACACCGACGCCCGATATTTTTTCTTCCGGGCGGAGGTGATGCCGGCGGCGGGTGCAGCGGCGCCGGAGAGCGGTGCTCTGGCGGCGGAACTGGTCCGTGTGCTCCCGAAGGCGGCCCGGGTGCGCGTGACCCGAGCCGAGCGGCGGCCGATCGTGGTCTGTGCCACCCGCGAGCCGCACTGTCTCGGTGAACTGCTCTTGCTCGACGCCGTCGGCGACCTGCCGGGGCGGATCGTGGCGGTGGTCAGCAACCACGACACGCTCCGCGGATTGGTCGAACGGTTTGGCCTGCCCTTTCATCATCTCCCCCACCACGATCCGGAGGGCCGCGATCTGCCCCGCGCGGCGCATGAGGAGGCACTGGCCGGCGTGATCGATGGCTACGCGGCGGAATATGTCGTGCTGGCCCGCTACATGCGGGTGCTCTCGGCAGACTTCGTGGGCCGGTATCCCGACCGGATCGTCAACATCCACCACTCCTTCCTTCCGGCGTTTGCGGGGGCCAGTCCCTACCGCCAGGCGTTCGTGCGGGGCGTGAAGGTCATCGGTGCCACGGCGCATGTCGTCACAGCGGAACTCGACGATGGACCGATCATCGCGCAGGACGTGATCCACGTCGACCATACGTTCACGCCGGAACGGATGGCTCAGGCCGGCCGCGACGTGGAGAAACTCGTGCTCGCCAAGGCGGTGCGGCTCGTGCTGGAGGAGCGGGTGTTTCTCCACGGCCGCCGCACGGTCGTGTTTGGGTAGGGCGTGGCAGTCGGTCTGTCCTTCCCTCCCCTCCCCCGTGGCGGCACGTTTTCAACTTGTCCGTGAGTTGACGACGCCCCTTCGTAGGCTCGGACGATCCCATACCCTTTCCCGATCTCCTGACCCTGCTCGAGATCATCTCACCCTGCCAGGAGTGCCCGCAGCTGTGCAATGGCCCGTGTGCGGAGTCGCGATACGGTGCCTTCGCAGCAGTCCATGCCATGGGCGATGACCGCCTGATTCTTCCCCTCGAGCAACAGTTTGATCACCAGTTGCTCGCGGGGTGGGAGGTACGGGAG
Source organism: Planctomycetaceae bacterium (assembly GCA_947440895.1). GTDB lineage: Bacteria > Planctomycetota > Planctomycetia > Pirellulales > UBA1268 > CAMCQY01. The sequence goes on from CANETO010000006.1 coordinate 13,503, forward strand.
GGCGTCATGCAGTTTGCGGCAGAGGTCTGCCGCCGCTGCTTCTGCCGCGCCGTCGACCGCATGGCGTCCGACGTATCCCCGCACCAGTCCTGTTGCCGAGGCATCGAGTTCCGAAAAGACGGCGGTATCTCGGCGCCTCCGGCGATTGGCACGGGCCACGTCCACCGCCCGCTCCCGTGCCAGCCAGAGAATGTAGGCCTGCCCCGAATCGGTGAGGCTGCATGTGCAACGCGGGTTTGTTCGTGAAATGAACCGTGCCACCGACCGCTCACCATTCGCCGGGTCCGGAAGCCGGCGAAGATGGTCGAACACGAGTGCGATCGAGTCATCGACCGCAGACGAATCGCGGCAGCCAAGCCTGAAGAGCGTGTTTTTGGCCATCTGTGTGGCGAGCGGCAGGATGGCAGTGATCAGACGTTCGAGATGGTCGTGGACTCCCGTCGATTGCCAGAGCAGCAGCAGCGACTCAACCTGGGCGGAGCCGTCGTGCGACACGTCATCGCCCGGCAATGGGACAGCTGCGTCCGGCAGGTTGCCGGCGCGGCTCGATTCAACCGCTACCGCCCGCGACTCAAAAGAGCCCTGGAAAGCCGACATCCCCCCTCCTCCCTCATACACGCTGCCACAGCGACCCCGCAGTGTCGCGCAGCGTACGACGCGTGTCGCTTAGGACACCGATGGATCATAAGGACCGCAGGCGGCACCGTTGGTCGCTAGCCTGTGCATTTGTGGGCTCTTTCATCGTTTGGCGGTGGGCTGCTCGGCGGAATAGGCAAGACGGCTTTCAGACGTGGGGGTCTGCGGCGCAAGAGTCTGCCCACTGCGGCGTACTATTCTTGGGGGGTGTCTGATTTATCTCGCAACGGAGTGCGATATGGCCCTAACACTCGACTGCTGCGCGAAACTCCTGTCACAGGAGCGGGTGCGTCATCATGTTGATCTTGAACAGTCGCTGATTCGTGTGGTGTTCGTCACGCGGCACTACCGCAACCTGCGGGGCGAACGGCTGGTGATCGCCCAGATTGCGACACCTGACGATGGGCGGCGGTGTCGGATCACGATCGAGCGGGCATTCGACCCCGGTCCCAATGCGGCGGCAACCTGCCTGGCACTCTGCAAGGCGGCTGCCGATACGCCACTGGTTGGTGTGGAATTCGACGCGGAGTGCGAGAATCTCCGCATGGTGGTCGAGACTCTGGTCGAGGATGGTGGGCTGACACGTCGGCAACTCTTGTCGATGGTCAATTCCCTCGTCGAGGCGGCTGAGTCCTGGCAGGCGGCGGCTGACGCAATCGACACGAGGGCACCGGTCGCAGGCCGGTCACGGGCACATAAAACCCAGGATGCGGCCTGAGAACAGGTTTTTCGCAGCCTGCCCCGCCAGAAGGCACTCTTTTTAGAATGCCTTCATCCTTCACGACATCCCGCCTTCCTAGGGATTGGACCCGACTGTCTTCGGCCGGTAGACTGCCTCTTTAGACGGGTTCATCGTGAAGGGGCGACCAAGGGTGCCGACCTGAGCGACATATTTCCTCAGCCTCCCTCCCCGCGGGCCGAAGTGGGCCAGCCGACGAATCTGTCGCCCGGCTTGCTCTCACCGTCACGCCGTTCGGTTTTGTCTCGTGGGCAGGTTCCGAATCTTGTCCCGGCGGTAGCGTGCCAGCTGACACCCTACGAACGACTAACACCAACGAAATGACACCGAACTTCTCCCGCCATGAGCAGTTTCTCCGCATCTTCGCCCTCCTCGAAATCCTCTCCACAACCCGACAGCCGCTGGAAGATCAGTCCCTGATCGCCATGCTGAAGGAGCGGCTCGGTCTCTCGCGGCTGTCGTCCCGCACATTGCATCGCGACTGCGACTTCCTGATCTCCTGCGGCTATCCCATCGACCACACATCGCTGCCAGGCAACCGCAAGTATGGTTGGCAACTCTCAAAGCTCGCGGCCTCCGGGAGACAGATCCCGAACGAGCCGCTCACGCTGCTCGAACTTGTCGCCTTCTCCATGGGCCGTGACCTGCTGCGAGCCTTTGAGGGCACGGTGCTCTGGACAGGGATCGAGTCGCTACGGCACAAGATCGAGCGGGAAGTGCCGCCAGCCATGCTCGACCAGCTCAAGGAGGCCAGGCAGGTGTTTCATGTTGAGGGGGGCGATCCATCCCGCTATGCCGCGCGGCCCCGGCTGATCTCGACGTTGAGCGACGCCATCAGCAAATGCCGAGAGTTGGAGATCGAGGTCCGGGCTGAGGCGGACGACCAGACCGTGCGGTATCGCCTCCAGCCCCAGCGACTGGTGATCCGGCCGCCGCTGGTGCAACTCGTTGGCTTTCCTTCCGACAGGCCCCGCGGCGAGAAGCCCGTGCTGCTCGATATCGCGAGGATCGAGAAGGTGACGCCGCTGGA
>CANETO010000007.1 GCA_947440895.1 Planctomycetaceae bacterium
GGCCTGTCGCTCGTCGTCGGCTTCATCGTGAGCTGGTGGAGCCTCAAGAGCAAGACGCTGGTGGCCATGGTGCTGGCCTCCGGTGTCTACAGCATGTTCGCCAGCCTCGCCGTCGTCTGGTACTCGGGATACCCCGTCGATGCGATCCTATTGACGATGCCGTCGCTGGTCTACGTGGCCACGACGAGCGGCGCGATCCACCTTGCCAATTACTACCGGGATCAGGTCGCAGAGACTGGCGTGGTGGAGGGGGCTGCAGGCCGGTCCGTGCACCACGCGCTCTTGCCACTCACGCTCGCCACCGGAACGACGGCGATCGGTCTGGCAACGCTCGGCGTCAGTGAACTCGTGCCGATCAGGATGTTCGGCATCTTCTCGGCGATCGGCGTGGTGGTCAGCTTTCTGATCCTCGTTTTCTTTATGCCTGCCGCCCTCGAACTGTTTCCCCCCAAACTCAAACTCGGCAAACTTGCCGATGCAGAGGGCGCTGACGGTTGGAAGCCAATTGAATCGAGCCGTTGGTGGGGCGTTGGGCAGTGGATCACCCAGCACAACGGCCTGGTGACGGCGGCCTGCCTGCTCGTTCTGGCCGGCGTGAGCTACGGTCTCACCCAGGTCGAGAGCAGCGTGCAACTCATGCGGCTGTTCTCCTCGAAGGCCCGCATCCGCCAGGATTACCACTGGCTCGAAAAGCACCTCGGACCGCTCGTTCCGATGGAAATCCTCGTGCGGATCGACGAGGAGACCTGCCCGCTCACCTTTCTGGAGCGGATGGAGCTTGTGGGATCCATCCAGAAATCGATCGGCGACCTCGACGAGGTGGGGAGTTCGCTCTCTACCGTGACGTTCGGACGCAGCCTCGACGTGGGCGACGGGGGTGACGGGATCAGCGGCGCCGCAGCCCGTGCCATCGGCTTCGGCTCCCGAACCAAACGAAGCGTCCTCAATCGCAGACTCACGGCACACCGCCAGGATTTTCTCGACGGCGACTATCTCCGCGAGGCTGAGCTTCCCGATGGAACCAAGCAGGAACTCTGGCGGATCAGCGCCCGGGTCAGCGCGGTCAAAGAGGTTGACTACGCTCTCTTCAAGCGGGATCTGCAGTCGAAGATCGACCCAATCCTCGCTGACCTCGATACCGAGGGCGTGAAGGGGGTGTCGGTTGACTACACGGGACTGGTGCCGCTGGTCTACAAGGCTCAGCACTCGTTGCTCGACGGCCTGACCATCGGGTTCATCTACGATTTTGCGATCATCGTCGCCGTGATGATCGTGCTCTGTCGGGCGGCCTCCGCGGGGCTCGTGCTGCTCCTGCCTGCCGCATTCCCCGCCCTGATGGTGTTTGGCACCATGGGCTGGTCCCACGCCTTCCTCAAGTCGCTCGACGCCGGCACGCTGCTCATCGACATCGGAACGGTGATGGCGCCGAGCGTGGCCCTCGGCGTGACGGTGGATGACGTCGTGCACTTCATGCTCTGGTTCCGCAAGGGCATCGCCGACGGACTCGACCGCAAGCAGGCGACCATGCTCGCCTACAAGGGCTGTGCTCGGGCGATGTACCAGAGCTGGGGCGTGATTGGCATCGGCCTGTCGGTGTTCTCGCTCTCGCCGTTCGGTCCGACCCAGCGATTTGGCCACATGATGCTGGCAATGCTGACCGTCGCATTGGTCGGCAACCTCGTCTTCTTGCCGGCGCTGCTGTCGGGTCCGCTGGGGGCCGTCTTCAGCTGGAGCGTGCTACGAATCGAGCGGAAGAAGGCGGTCCGCGAAGGACGCCGGAAGGTAAAGTCTGATCCTGGCAGCGATGCCCTGCCAACGCCGCACGTGGTGCCGGGGCCGACGAAGCAGGTCGTGCATGCCTGAGTCATCCAGTCCGCCGTCCGAGACGGCGGGTCTGCCAGTGGCCACGGTGGTCCTCAAACCGAAACGGGCCCGGCCATTCTTCGGACGTCATCCTTGGGTGCTCGACACGGCCGTGCTCCGGGTCGATGGGGCGCCAGCCGACGGTGATGTGGTCGACTTGGCCACCCACGATGGCACGTTCGTCGCCCGCGGACTCTGGAACGCATCGAGCAAACTCCGTGTCCGGCTCTACGCCTTTGACGCTGCCACCCGTCTTGACGATGCCCTGTGGAAATCGCGGATCGCGGCGGCAGTGACGCTGCGGCAATCGCTCGGTCTGGCGGATCAGGATGGAGCCGCCCGCCTCGTCAACAGCGAAGGGGATGACCTCTCCGGCCTGATCGTCGACCGCTACGCCGGCTGGCTCTCCGTGCAAGTCACGGGCCTGGCGATGTCGCACCGACTCGATACCGTCTGCGACGCTCTGGAATCGCTCGTCGCGCCGACAGGAATCCTTCTGCGCGGTGCGGAACGCGGGCTCTCCAAGCTGGAGGGTCTGCACCTGCCCGACCGACTGGTCCGGGGCCAGGCACCCGCGGGACCGATTTTCGTCATGGAGCACGGCCTGAAGTTTGGCGTCGACCTGACTGAAGGACAGAAGACCGGGTTCTATCTCGACCAGCGCGACAACCGACAGGCTGCCGCGCGGTATGCCCGCGGCCGGCGCGTGCTCGACATGTTCTGTTATTCCGGAGGCTTCGGCGTGGCCTGCGCCGTGGCCGGTGGAGCGAGAAGCGTACTGGCCGTTGATTCGAGCGCCAAAGCGACGGCCCTGGCGAAGGCGAATGCTGATTTGAACGGCGCCGCGAACGTGACCGTGGAGACCGCCGACGCCTTCGAGAAATTGGCCGCCCTCAAGGCGGCTGGCGAACGCTTCGGGATGGTGATTCTCGACCCGCCAAAATTCGCGCGGAGCCGTGCCTCGCTCGATGATGCCATGCGGGCCTACCACCGTATCAACCGGCTGGCGGTCGATCTGCTCGAGCCGGGCGGAATCCTCGTGACCAACAGCTGCTCCGGCGCCGTGTCGCGGGAGGATTTTCTCGTCATGCTCGCGGGCGTCGCGCAGCGGTCGGGCCGCACGATCCAACTGCTCGAGTGCCGTGGAGCCGCCCCGGATCATCCGGTGAGCGCCGGATGCCTTGAGGGCGAGTATCTCAAGTGCATCATCGCCCGAGTGGCGTCCTGACGCCTGGCCTCATCACCGCGCCGGCAGACGCCGCACGGTGCCGGGCTTGAATCCCTCGCCGACGGTGAGCAAGTGGTCGAACACGGTCGGGGCATCGATACCGTTCTCCATGGCGTTCTGGATCACGTAGGCGATTTCATCGTCGTCGAGTTCAATCCGTCGATCCCGCTGAATGGCAGTGATGAGATAGTTTCTTTCACCATGCCGACAGTCGTCGCAGAGCCATGCCTCGATGGCCTGCAGCGCTGAAAGCGATTTGAAACTTTCGACACGATTCTGCTCTTGGGTAGGCATCGATTCTCCCCTCCCAGGTGACTGTGCTCCCTCCGCCCGGGGCATACTCTACGTGCTCGGGGGAGGTCAGGCAATCGGACTCTTCCGGGCAGGCTCCAGATCGAAGGCTCCACCGCACAGAGAGGGGTTTTGGGGAGATGGGGTGGAGCTTTTGCCAGCGAGGCAATTCAACCAGCCCCGTCGCTGTCCTCGAGCGCTGCGACACGTTCGAGCACCTGCGCGAGCTGCCGTTCCAAGCTTGCGACACGGTCTGCCAGCGCTGCCGAGGCCGTCCCTCCGCCAGCCCCGCGGTCAGCTCTGATCTCTGAAGCAGCCTCCGCCTCCTCATCTCCTATCGGCCTGTGGGAGGCAGCAGCGTGTCCGACGGCCCCCGCCGACAGGCCAACCTGCGTCCGCACCTTTTCGAGCTTCTCTTCCGGTAGCAGGCCGTGTGTGAGCATCCGACCGCGGCCGGGAGGTGAAAGCCAGACGACAAGCCCGCGGGCGGCCAGCGTGTCGAGATGGGCCCGCAGGGAGTCGAGATCAGGAATGGGGTCCATGCGACTGGCCCTGCCCCGCAGGTCGCCCTCGCTCTGTTCGCCTCGCAGCAGGAGTTCGCCGAGGATCGCCAGTTCCTCTTTGCCGGCGCTCAGCCATTCGTAGGCCAGATGGCGATAGCGGGGGATTTTTCCGCTCCCAAACACTTCCGCCACCGCGCCACAGTGCCTCAGGCTCGTCAGCGCCCGGCTCACCGCCTCCTCGTCGAGCACCATGACGGGATCACGGTTGCTCTTCTGATTGCAGCCGGTCACGACGGCGTTGAGAGACAGCGGATACTGCTCCGGCGTGGTCTTGCCCTTCTCAATGAGCACGCCGAGCACCCGCCGCTCAGCGGCATCGAGGGGCCGGATCGCCTTGCGGTCCGAACTCGCGGACCCACTGCTGTCGGCACTCGTATCCATGGCTCATCGCTCCAGAAGGTGTGTGCCCCGGCAGACGGCCTCACGGGGCCACGGCAATTGTAAGAGACCGCCTACTTGCTGTGGTGCGGGCAGCCGTCGGGATTGAACAGGCAGCTGCTCTCCTGACCGCGGGCGACCACGTAGGCGATCAGGTCGAGCACCTCGTCGCGGGTCAGCTTGTCGAGTAATCCCTTGGGCATGATCGACACGGGCGAGGTGCTACGAGCGTCGATGTCGCTCGTCTTGATCCGCACCGGATCGGCCTTCGCTACCGGGTTTTCAACAATCGCCACCTCGGTCGGTGTCTCCTCCACGACGAGCCCGGTGATCGACCGGCCGTCGTCGGTGACGAGCGTGGTCGAGCGATACTTCTCGTCGATCTTCAGGGACGGTTCGAGGATGTGCCTGGTGATCTCGAGCGGTGTCATTTTCGCCTCGAGCTTCGCCAGTTCGGGTCCGAAGGCGTTCCCGGCATCGCCGAGCTTGTGGCACGAAACGCAACTGGCCGTGCGGAAGAGTTCGCGGCCGTGCACGAACGATCTTCCCTTCTCCATCGCCGTGACACTCCCCTCCAAATCACCCAGCGTCCATTCTGTCCGCGGACGACGATCTTGGAGCAGTGCATCCTTGATCGGCAGCGGATGGGCCGCCAGGTAGCCGGCCGGATCGGCCAGATACCCCTCCAGATCATCCACCACATACATCGCGCCAAACATTCGCCTCCAGTGGCCCGGATAGGTGCACACATAGGGATAGACGCCCGGTTCGGTGGGCACGCTGAACGTGACCCGCTGCGACGCCTGCGGCTGCATGAGCGTGCTGGCTGCCAGCACGTGCGGCGACTGGGGCACGAACGACTGCTTGGCGAAGGCGGGGTTCTGGGAACTGGCTTCGGCCAGTTCGCCCAGCTCCTGCATCATGCCTGGCCGGGCGATCACGAAGTTGTGCGGCATGACATCGGAGTTGTGCAGCACGAACAGCACCGGTTTGCCGGCCTGTACGGAAATCGTCTCCTTGTCGTACGCCATCCGCTCATACACCGTGCCGATCCGCACCACACGCACGCCGAGATCGGCCAGGATCGCCCGCTGGGCCTTGCCTTCCGCCGCCGGCAGGAGCGTGGTGAGGTTCTCGGCAAACTGCCAGGCCGCCAGGCCGGCGTCGCTGGCACGCTGCTCAAGCGTCGCCGACCGCATCGAATCCAGCAGGCTTGTGAGCAGCGGTGCCGCCTCCTCCGGCGGCCACTGGGCCACCGGAATTTTCTCAATCGCCGCGATCGCGGCATCGCGGTCATCGCCCGATTTCACAAACGGCGCGATCCGGGCAAAGGTCTCCGCTTCGCGTCCGCGGACGCCGGCCAGAGCGGCAAAGGCCGCCCGGCGGACGGCCCGGGCCAGCCGATCGGACTCGGTCACCAGCAGCACCTCGGCTCTGGGCGTAGGGGCGGGCTGCCCCGCAACGGAAAACACCGGCTGCCGTTTGTCGTCGAGCACCTGGAGGGTGAAGCCATTGAGCCGGGATTCAAACCCACTCCCACGATTGTGGATGACAATTCGCTCCAGCGTTCGTTCGGAGCCAAGGTCGACCTCCCACCAGGGGTTGTCCACGTTCTCCGGCGTGTGCGTCTGGCTGCCGTTGCCCCAGTCGGGATTCGTGTTGCCATCGATGGCTCGGGAGGCCTCGCCCCCATGGGCCGTGGCGGATTGCGTTGCTTTGCCCGTCCGCGCGACATTCTCATTGCCGACGAACACCTCCACCTCGGCGAGCGTCAGCGTCTTTTGGCCGCCGGGCAGTTCGATCCTCACATACCGTCCGGTGGCACCTGACTGCGGCCCTGACGGACCGGACACGCTCCCGAGCAGCGGCAGGATTTTTTCGTAGAGACTGCTGCGGACGCCCGGATCGGCCACCAAGGGCAGCGATTCCACGAGATCGAGCAGCCGGCGGGGATCGCTCTGGGCAAGATCCCATACCTTTTGGCTGGGATCGCCACCACCGAGCGCATCGATGCCCGTGAGCGCCACGTAGCCGATCCGTCGCATCTGCGACCGCTTCGCGGAGGTGGCCAGCGACTCCATGTCGCCCCGCAGTTCGGCAAGCTCCGCGGCCGGCCGCGACAGCAGCACTCGGATCAGATCAAAAATGGTCGCCGAATCCACCTCTCCCGCCCGCGCGTCGAGAGCCTTGAGGGCATCGACGGCCACCCGCACGACACTCGTGCCCTTGGCCTTGGCAAGCCCATCCACCGCCTCCTGTCGAAGTCGTTCGTCGAGACCGCTGCGAAGCAGCATCGCCTCATACACGCCAGCCGAGCGTGGTTCCTGCGCGAGTTCCTCGTTCGTCAGCGACTGGTAGAGATAGGCCATGCCTTGCGGCGTGGCAAAGGCCAGCGACTGCTTCGCGGCCAGTGCTGCCTTGAACTCTGGCACGAGCACCCGCGCCGCCTCCGCTTTCACATAGTCGACATGGCGATCGGCCGGAAACTCCTGGACGATCGCCAGCGACTCGACCGCCTCGGGCACCCGCAGGTAGGAGGCCGTGCGCACGGCCTCCAGCCGCACTCGGGCGCTCGAATCAAGCGATCCCTTCCGCACGAGATCGAGTGCATTGGGAACCCGGTCGACGATCGAGGAAAGCACCCGCATGGCAGCCGCCCGGGCCTTCGGCTCAGGCGACTGGAGCACCGCTTCCAGGAGCGGCCGCTCGACCTGATCGAAGTGCCGCAGCATCCACAGGGCCTCGAGCTGATCGTGCTCAAACGTGGACGACTTTGGATCGAGCTTCGCGAGCCACGCCTTCACCGCCGGCACCACCTCCCCCTCGGGACGCCCCGACAGTTCGATCCGGGCCCGGTAGCGGACCCTGTCGACGGGGTCCGCCAAGAGTGCCACAAGATCCTTCACGCTGCGGCCCGCGATCGGCACCGGCTTCGACACCGGCTTGTCTGCCATCACCACGCGATAGACGCGGCCATGGATGCGGTCGCGGCTGGGATCCCGAAGGTTGTGCTGCATGTGGCCGATGATCGGGTTCTGCCAGTCGGTGAAATAGATGGCGCCATCCGGGCCCATCTCCAGATCGGCCGGCCGGAAATTCGGATCGCTCGACGACACGATCGGCTCCACCTCGACCGCCTCAGGATAGGAGGCGTCGCCAGGCTTGAACTGATACTGCAGGATGCCCTGGAAACCGATGACGTTGCCCACCAGCAGATTGCCCTGTAGGTCGCCGGGAAAGTGTCGGCTCGAGAGGAACTCGATGCCGGGGCAGGGCCGTGTCCGCTGGTTGTAGACGCTCGGAGCGCCGCCATGCTTGTCCATACCGTCGAGCCGCGTTGAAAAGACCGAGCCCCAGTAGGGGACCGATCCGGTGCCGTCGACGGCGATATCGTCACCCCAGGCGTTGAAGGCATGCCCGTGCGGATTGGCAAACGAATAGGACGTGTAGAGGCCGAACTTGCCAGTGCGGGGTTCGTATTTGAAGACGGCGCCATTGGCGCACCGTACCGGCGGCCCCCATGGGGTTTCGCCCTGCGAGTGATGGAACGTGCCCTCCTGGAAATAGAGCGTGCCGGAGGGGTCGAGCGTGAAGCTGTTGGCGGTGTGGTGCGTGTCGGCGGTGTCGAGACCGCCGATGATGCGGGTCTTGATGTCATACCGGTCATCGCCGTTGGTGTCCTCCAGATAGAGCACGTCGGGGCCCTGCGCCACAATCACGCCCTTCCCCCAGAACTCAAACCCGGTCGGATTATGGAGATCGTTGGCAAAGGTCTTCACTGTGTCAGTGCGGCCATCGCCGTTCGTATCTTCCAGAATCAGCAGCTTGTCGTTCATCACTTCATCGGGACTCCAGTGGGGATAGGTCGGCCACGCTGCGACCCACAGCCGCCCCTTCGTGTCAAACGCCATCTGCACCGGATTGATCAGTTCGGGAAACATCTTCTCGTCGGCGACCAGTTCCACCTTCATCCCGGAATGGACGGTCATCTTCTCGATGGCGGCCTGGCCGGAGAGGAACTCGTGCCGGCCACCCTCAAGCGGGCCGGGCTTGTTGGTCACGACCGGGATAAGTTCCGGCAGGCCGACATCGCCGACCGCAGGCAGCGGCGCCTTGGGATCAGCGAGCGTGGCAGCCGTGGCCCAGATCCTGCGGTCGCGATTGGCCGTCTTCACGTCGAGATAGTCGAGTTCCCGCTGGGCGACCTCGTAGTTGGTCTGGCCGTCGACAAATGTGAGCCAGGCACGACCACCGTACGTGGAAAAGCCGTCGGTGACCCGATACCGGTTGAACCAGTAGAAATTCTTGTCGGCCACGGCTTTCTGCAGGCGGGCCAGCGACCGGGGATCGCGGCCGGGATGCGCGCCAAACAGCGATTCGTCGATGATCCGCGAGATCTCGCGATCACCACGCTCGTTTGGATGGATGCCGTCGATCGTCAGCGGTTCGGCGATCTTGGCGTAGGCCTCCCGCGTTGGCGTGAAGAGGTCGACGCACGTGACTCCGTTGGCCTGGCAGACCTCTTCCATGGCGTCGGTGTAGAGCTTCAGATTCTGGTTGTGCGTACTGCCGTCGGTCCAGTGCGGCCTGGCAAGATTCTCGTGCGCGATCGGTGAAAACATCACCAGCTTCGGAGCCTCGACGCCGTTGTATTTCTGCGCCAGCGTGTGCTTGATGAAAGCGTCGACCTGCTGCTTGAATGCCTCGAGCCCGGCGGGACCGGCGTGGGCCTCGTTGGAGCCGAAAAACGCGAAGATCACGTCGGCCTTCGTACCCGTCAGTTCGAAGCGGTTTTCGCGGACGGCGGATAGGTCCTTGATGCCGGAAGGATTCGGGATGGGAGCCGACCCTGACAGCCACTGGTCGGGGGTGCCGAAGTCGGCGCTGCGAAGCCGCTTGGAGAGTTCGATCTCATCGCCGTCGTAGGCCAGATTGCGGATCACGAGTTGCTGCTTGGGAAACCGGCTCTGGAGCAACACCTCGAGCCAGCCGGTGTGCTGCATGGCATCGGCCACGCCGCCGCCGATGATGCAGATGTGATCGCCTTCCTGGATGTCGAGCCGCCCAGCATCCGCGGGCCGTGAACCGATCCCTACCACCCCCGCCAGCAACGCCACGAGCAGAATCCGCGTGATGGAACGCATGCGCACAACTCCAGAAGAAGGCTGCCTGTACCAAGGGCCCAATGTAGCCTTTTCCGCAGGCGGCGGTCCACGCGCCGTCGGCCATCACGGACGGAACCCTTGAGCAATGACCACCAGCCGCCAGCCGCCAGGACATCTGAATGAGTCCATTCAGGGATTCAGGCAAGCAGGTCCTTGATCACGCGGGCATGCTCCACGCCGGTGAGCTTCTGATCGAGACCGAGGTGGCGGTAGGTGAACCGCTCGTGATCGAAGCCGAGCAGGTCGAGCACCGTGGCATGGAAGTCGCGGATGTGCACCGGATCCTTGACGATGTTGTAGGAGAAGTCATCCGTCTCCCCATAGACCTGGCCAGGTCGCGAGCCGCCGCCGGCCATCCACATCGTGAAACAGCGGGGATGATGATCGCGGCCGTAATTCTCCTTGGAGAGGCCACCCTGAGAGTAGACCGTTCGCCCAAACTCGCCGCCCCAGATGATGAGCGTCTCGTCCAGCAGGCCACGCTGCTTCAGATCCTGCACGAGTCCGTAACAGGCCTGATCGATATCCTTGCACTGGCTCGGCAGGCGTCCGGCGATGTTGCCGTGGGTATCCCAGTTGTTGAGATAGATCTGGACGAACCGCACTCCCCGTTCCACCATCCGGCGGGCCATCAGCACGTTGTTGGCGAAAGTGCCCGGCTTCTTGGCATCCTCGCCGTAGAGGGCGTAGGTATGCTCGGGCTCCGTTGCCAGGTCGGTGAGTTCCGGCACACTGGCCTGCATGCGGTAGGCCATCTCATACTGCGCGATGCGGGTGCGGGTCTCGGGATCGCCGATCTGTTCGAGGGTTCGCTGGTTCATCGCCTGCAAGCCGTCGAGCGTCTTGCGGCGAACCTCCCCCGACACCCCCGGTGGATTGTTGATGTAGAGGATCGGATCACCCGCGGAACGGAAGCTGACCGCGGCGTGCTCCCCGGGTAGGTAGCCGCTCGACCAGAGCCGGGCGCCGATCGCCTGCACCTGCTCGGTGTTGCTCGGACGGGCCACCAGCACCACGAACGTCGGCAGGTCGTGGTTGAGCGAGCCCAGACCGTAGCTCGCCCAGGCGCCCAGACAGGGACGGCCAGGAATCTGGTTGCCGGTCTGCATGTAGGTGATGGCCGGCTCGTGGTTGATCGCCTCGGTGTTCATGCTGCGGATAAAGCACATGTCGTCGACCATCTTCGCCGTGTGAGGCAACAGTTCGGTCACCCACATGCCACTTTTCCCATGCTGGGAAAACTTGAACCGGGTCGGTGCGATCGGAAACCGCTTCTGACCCGACGTCATGGTGGTGAGCCGCTGGCCGTTGCGGATGCTCTCGGGCAAGTCCTTGTCGTACCACTCGTTCATCGCCGGCTTGTAGTCATAGAGATCCAGTTGCGGCGGCCCACCCACCATGTGCAGGTAGATCACATGCTTCGCCTTGGGCGCAAACTGCGGACCGACTGCGCCGGCAACGCGCTCTATCCCAGAAGTGGCCGCGGACGATGCGTTGCCCAGCGCCGTGCGATCGCCACAAAGCGTCGCCAGGGCTGCACCGCCAAGCAGATGGCTGCCACGCTCAAAAAAGCGGCGGCGGGTGAGGTTCAGCCCCAGTTCATCGAGCGGGGAGCGGATGGGCAGGTTCATTTGCAGAGCACCTCATCGAGGTTCATCAGTTCATTGGTAAGCATCGTCCAACTGGCCTGCTGGACCGGGTCGCCTGCGTGGGGCTTGGAATCCCCGACCGCCACGAGCTGTTTCGCGTCCTCGGGATGGGCCGCATACCAGCTGGAAAGATCGGCCAGCGACTGCTTCACGATCGTCATCTCCGCCGAGGCGAGAGGGCGGGAGAGAACCCGCGTGGCGATGAAGTCGAGGCGGGATTCGTCGGTCTCGCCGCCGAGTTCGAGCGCCCGATCCGCCAGCACGCGGGCCGCCTCGACGAACTGCTCGTCATTGAGGGTGACCAGTGCCTGGAGCGGCGTGTTGGTTCGCTCCCGCTTCACGGTGCAGTTCTCCCGTGAAGGCGCGTTGAATATGTCCATCGAGGCCGGGGGCGCCGTCCGCTTCCAGAACCAGTACATGCTGCGGCGGTAGAGATTCTCCCCCTTGTCACGCACGTAGCGGTTGGTGTTGCCCCCCATCGATACAGCCTCCCAGACGCCTTCGGGCTGATAGGGCTTCACGCTCGGACCCCCGATCTGCCGGACGAGGAGGTCGCTGGCCGCCAGGACATAGTCTCGCACCATCTCGGCATCCATTCGGAATCGCGGCCCACGCGAGAGCAGTCGGTTGGCGTTGTCCTTGACGAGCTTCTCCGGCGTCGCCACCGCCTGCTGGCGATAGGCCGCACTGGTCACCATCAGCTTGAAGAGTTTCTTCACATCCCAGCCGCTCTCGCGGAATTCCACCGCCAGCCAGTCGAGCAGTTCCGGATGGCTGGGAAGCTCGCCTGTGATGCCAAAATCGCCACTGCTCCGCACGAGCCCAGTGCCGAAGACTTCCTGCCAGAACCGATTCACGGTCACCCGCGACGTCAGGGGATGGTCGGACATCAGCAGCCACTGCGCAAGACCCAGCCGGTTGCGCGGCGCCCCTTCCGGAAAGGCGGGCAGGGCCTGTGGTGTGCCGGGCTGAACCTCATCCAGCCGCTTGTCGTAGTCACCGCGGCTGAGCACGAATGCCTTGGGCATATCGGGCTTCTCGTGCATCACATGGGCGATCGTACCCCGCGTGCGAATCGCCGCCTGCTCCCCTTCGAGAGCCGCGAGGCTGGAAGCGGCCGCCTTGAACGGTTCGTCCACACTGTTCAGCCACCAAGGGTAGAGCGGTTCTGCCGACGTGACGCGGTCAGCCGCCGGCAGTTTGACCAGCGCGGTGAGCGCCTGGCCACGGAAAATTCCCTCCACCTCGCCGGCCGACAGGCCGCGACCCCAGAGCGATAGGCTCGCAAGCCCCACGCCGTGCGCGGCCGATCCCGTGCTGCGGCCACTGATGATCAGCGGCACTGCCGTACGCGTGGTGTTTTTCTTGAAGTCTTTGTTTTCGACATTCAGCTCCTGCTTCTTGCCGTCGTAATACACCTTGATGCCGTTGGTCGTGCCCGAGCCGTCGTAGGTGATCGCGACACACGTCCACTCGTCGGCCTTGAGCTGCTCCTTGGCCACGACCTTCAGGCAGTCGTCGGGATAGCTGTGGATCAGATGCATGGCGACACGGCGGCCAGTCACCGCCATGTCCCAGCCGCGGTGGGCCGCTGACTCATCCATCCGGGCAAGAACGGCGTAGAACGAATCATTGGCCGGCGGCTTGATCCAGAACGTGGCACTGAACGGCTGATCGTGTTCGAAGTCGCCCACCGCGGGCAGTTCGGCCACCCTCCCATCGAGCAGCAGGGCGGGAACACCACCGGGCCCTGTCTGCCAGGCGGTCGGGGCAGCCAGTGGCAGATCGGCGTCTTCTCCCATCAGCCTCACGCGGGTCAGGTTTCCCAGTCCCTCCAGCAGCGGCATGTCGAGCAGCCGAGTGTCCTGCGGCAGAAGGCGACTGGCCGACTCGGCGGTCGCCGCCCCGATCCAGCCGTCAAACTCCGGTCGGGCAGCGGACTTGCGGGCCTCCACAGCGGCCTTCGCGGCGGGCAGTTCCTGCTCCAGTTGGGTAACCCTGGCCCGGTCATCCGGCTTCGGCACCGGTAGGATCGGTGGCGTATCGTGGACGTTGCCGTCCATGGCGGGCTGGGTCGTGTTATTGAAGAACGCAGAGAGTTCGTAGAACTCCTTCTGCGACAGCGGATCGAACTTATGGTCGTGGCAGACGGCGCAGCCTGTCGTCAGGCCCATCCACACCGCCGACGTTGTCTCGGTGCGGTCCCGGGCATAGAGCACGAGATATTCCTCATCGATCGCGCCCCCCTCGCTGGTCGTGATGTTGCAGCGGTTGAAGCCGCTGGCCACCCGTTTATCGAGAATCTGTTCTGGCGTGGCGGCTGGACCGTGGTCACTGACTAGATCACCGGCCAGTTGCAGGATCGTGAACTGGTCGAACGGCAGGTTGCGGTTGAAGGCGTTGATCACCCACTGCCGGTAGGTCCACATCTCCCGGAAGTTGTCGATGTGAATGCCGTTGGTGTCGCCGTAGCGGGAATAGTCGAGCCAGTAGCGGCCTCGGTGTTCACCCCACTCCAGGCTCGCCAGCAACGCATCGACCAACCGCTCGTAGGCGTCTGGGGCCGGATCGGCTACGAAGGCCGCGACGACGGCCGGATCCGGCGGCAGACCGGTGAGGTCGAGCGACAGCCGACGGGCCAGTATCCGCCGGTCAGCCTCGGGGGCGGGCGTGAGGCCTTCCGACTCCAGACGCGCGAGGACGAAGCGGTCGATCGGGTTTCTGATCCACGCCTCGTTTTTGACCGCCGGCAGGTCAGGCCGCTGCGGTGGCAAAAACGACCAGTGCGGCTCGTACGCGGCCCCCTCAGCGATCCACCGCTTGAGCATCTCCTTCTGCTCTGGAGCGAGCGTCTTCTTATGCGCCGGCGGCGGCATCATCTCGTCGGGGTCGTCGGAGAAGATCCGGTCGAGCATAACGCTCGAATCGGTGTCGCCGGGGACGATCGCCCCCGACTCGACTGCGACATCCCGCTGATCAAGGCGAAGCTCGGCCTTCCGTCCGGCACTGTCGGCGCCATGGCAGGAGAAGCAGTTCTCCACCAGGATGGGGCGGATGTCCCGATTGAAGGAGAGTTCGTTGACAGCGACCGGATCGGCTGCCACCAGGCTGCCGGTCAGGAGCAGACCTAGGGTCGCGGCACGGATGCTGGCCGAACCTACAATTTGGACAACAGGCAATCGGGGCGTGGAGCGACTCATCTGCTCTCCTGACTGCAGGCAGACCGAGACGGAGGGCCCGCCTCGACTTTCGGCCATGAATCCCAAGGATGTCGACGTTGCGCTCCGACGACACGGACGCAATTCATCATATATAGCACACCATTGCCGCACACCGCGGCGGCCTCGTCCGCTGACTTTTCCCCTAAACCCATTACTCGCAATGACTTACGGCCATCGGTGCGATGGGCCCTTTGCCGCGACGCAGCCCATTCCCGGGTTTGACTCCGGCGTGCTTTTCACGCCGGCGGTGTGGGGCATGCCCCCCCGGCACCGCTGCGGGGCTAGGTGTCGCTCGAGCCAACCAGCATCTCGGTCTGCGTCAACACATCCGCGAAAGGCACGCGGGACAGCAGTCCGAAGGCGGCATGCCGGCCCAGCCGTTCGCGGGTCGTGGCCGGGCTCGTAAGCCCGCAGAGAAAACGGGCCAGCTGTCGCGGACTGCCTAGCGACGAGCGGCCTTCGGCGATCAGGCCGCGAATTGCCGAGGTCTGCTCGGCCGTGATGGGTGGCACAACCGCGGCCGGGATCTGCCGCGGTCTGTCGCCACAGACAGTGGGTGCGTCTTCTTCGCAGCTCGTGCAACTGCCGCACCCGAGACGAGCCTCGTCGCCTGATCCAGTAACAAACTCCTCGCCGAAATAGCTGAGGAGACGTCGGGTCAGGCAGCCGCGATGCCCAGCGAAGTCGAGCACCCCCTGCAATCGCTCCACATCGCGGGCCTCGCGGGCAGCAAACAAGTGCTGCATCGACTCCGCGAGCCGCTCCGGATCACGCGTCTCCGGCGGGCCGTCGAGACGGTAGCGCTGACGGCTGCCGCTGGGCTTGAGTTCGATAACGCCCGAATCTGCCAGCCACGTGAGCGCCTTCAGAATCCGATCTCGCGGCTCCGCCAAATCGGTGGCCGCCTCGTCGGGATTGAGCGTGGTCCACTTCGTGCCA
>CANETO010000008.1 GCA_947440895.1 Planctomycetaceae bacterium
ATGGTCGATAATTGCCGCCATGAAGGCGGGCAGGTCGGCCGGCTTGCGGCTGGACACAAAGTGGCGGTCGACCACGACCGGTGCGTCCTCCCAGATCGCGCCAGCATTCATCAGGTCGTCCTTGATCCCCGGGCTTCCGGTCACCTGCACGCCGCGGTAGACGCCCGCCGAAATGGGAATCCAGCCGCCGTGGCAGATCGCCGCCACCAGCTTGCCGTGGGCCGCGCACTCCCGCACCAGGTTGAGCACCTTCTCATCGCGGCGGAGTTTGTCGGGCATCCAGCCGCCGGGAAGCACGATCCCCCGGAAATCACTCGCTTCCATGTCACCGATCGCAGCATCGCTCGTACAGGGATAGCCATGTTTTCCGGCATAGGTGTGGCCCTGCCTCGCGCCCGCCACAGTCACATGGGCACCCGCCTCCTCGAGACGGAGTTTTGGATACCAAAGCTCCAAATCCTCGTAGTCTTCGCCAACGATCGCCAGAATGCGGACGCCTTCGAGCGGCCGCTGAACAGTGCTGCGGAGGGTCATGATCAGATCTCCCGTGGACAAGGGGCGGACGGGGCTGGAAGGCGGAACGCATCGCCAGCCGCCATTCTGGTTTCGAGCGAATCGTGCCGCTGGTGTCTGGGGCCCATTGTCGCACGTCATCCAAGCCCGGGCGAGCCTTCAAAAACCACCCCCACTGTGGGTGGTTCTCGCTATCATGGCTCGGTCGCTCCCTGGCCTCCGAAAAACCCTGTTTTCAAGGGCATTTCGGAGGCCCTGAAAAAGTCGCTTGACGCATCAAACGCTCACGCTACATTCACGCCCCGGCCCACAGGAAGTGGTCACCACCGACTCTGCCACTACATCTTGCGATAGCATGCAGAAGGAGCTGCTTTCTCGACGTCGCGTTTTCTGGGGCTTTTCCGTCCGCTGATCTGTTCAGGAAAGCCACGCCGTCAGCCGATACTGGCTGGCACAACATCTATACGGAAGTATACTCAAGAAACCTGACCCCTTTCCCTGCCAGGAGTGCCTTGCCAATGGCCGTCTTCCATACCCCAGCCGCGCCCGCCAATTCCGCCTCCGCCACCGGACAGCTTCCGTCCGATCAGTCTCGCGCCCACGCGGGCACGCGGCCGCTCACCACGGCTCGGGAGGGCATGACGCCCATGGAAATCCGCCCCACGTTCTGCCCCGCCGATGTGGACAGCCCGTTTGACACCACCGAATGGGAACTCCGCACGGCCGCCATCAAGGGAGATGATGGCAAAGTGCTCTTCGAGCAGCCGGCCTGTGAAATTCCCGCGGCCTGGAGCCAGCTGGCGACCAACGTGGTGGTGAGCAAGTATTTTTACGGCGAGATTCACACTCCCGAACGCGAGCACTCCGTCAAGCAACTCGTCCACCGGGTGGCCCGAACGATCGCCGACTGGGGCATCGCCGACGGCTACTTCAAGACGCCGCAGGACGGTGAAAACTTCTACCGCGATCTCTCCTGGCTCTGCATCCACCAGCACGGCGCCTTCAATTCGCCCGTCTGGTTCAACGTCGGCCTCTTCCACCAGTACGGCGTGAAGGGGGCCCCGTGCAACTGGCGCTGGGATGAGTCGAAGCGTGACGTTGTCGTGCCTGACAATCCCTACGAGTATCCGCAGGGCAGCGCCTGCTTCATCCAGAGCGTCAAGGACAACATGGAAGACATCATGGATCTCGCCCGGAGCGAGGCCATGCTGTTCAAGTTTGGCTCGGGCACCGGCACCGACCTGTCCACGCTCCGTAGCCAGCGGGAGAAGCTCGCTGGCGGCGGCAAGCCCTCGGGACCGCTCTCCTTCATGCGGGTCTACGACCAGGTCGCCGCGGTGGTGAAGAGCGGCGGAAAGACCCGTCGCGCCGCCAAGATGCAGTCCCTGAAGGTGACGCATCCCGACATCATGGAATTCATCGAGTGCAAGGCGAAGGAAGAAAACAAGGCCCGTGTGCTGATCGAGAAGGGCGGCTACGACTCCAACTTCAACGGCGAGGCCTATAGCTCCATCCTCTTCCAGAACGCCAACCTCTCCGTGCGGCTCACCGATGACTTCATGGAGGCCGTCGATCGCGACGACACCTGGACCACCCGCTGGGTCACCGATCCTTCGAAGGCCGGCCCCAGTTGCAAAGCCCGCGAGATCACGAACCGGATGGCCGAGTGCGCCTGGCAGTGCGGTGATCCCGGGGTGCAGTACGACACCACGATCAACCGCTGGCACACCTGCCCCAATTCGGGACGGATCAATGCCAGCAACCCCTGCTCGGAATACATGTTCCTCGACGACACGGCCTGCAATCTTGCGAGCATCAACCTGATGAAGTTCCGCAAGCCCGACGGCGTGTTTGAAGTCGAGCGGTTTGCCGCCGCCTGCCGGCTCTTCTTCATCGCCCAGGAGATTCTGGTCGACCATGCCAGCTATCCCACGGCGCGGATTGCCCGCAACAGCCACATGTTCCGGCCGCTGGGGCTGGGCTATTCGAATCTCGGCAGCCTGCTGATGGCCGACGGTCTCGCCTACGATAGCGACGCCGGCCGCGGACTCTGCGGAGCGATCACGGCGATCCTGCACGGTGCGGCCAACCGTACCAGTGCGGAGCTGGCCGCTGCGGTTGGGCCATTCGATGGCTTTGCCGCCAACCGCGAGCCGATGCTGAACGTCATGCGAATGCACCGCTCAGCCGTCGACAGAATCGACTCCTCCTGCCCCGCGTACCTTCGCGAAGCAGCCAGAAAGGTCTGGGATGAGGTGCTGGCCAATGGGCAGAGCCACGGCTACCGCAACGCCCAGGCCACAGTGCTAGCTCCGACAGGCACGATCTCGTTTCTGATGGACTGCGACACGACAGGGGTTGAGCCCGACATCGCGCTGGTGAAATACAAGCAACTGGCCGGTGGTGGCATGCTCAAGATTGTCAATCAGACGGTGCCACTGGCCCTGCGGACGCTGGGCTACGAGGGCCCGGCCATCGAAGGAATCCTGGCCTTCGTCGACAAGAACGACACGGTCGAAGGGGCGCCCGGGCTCAAGGACCAGCACCTGTCCGTCTTTGACTGTGCGTTTAAGCCCCGGCTCGGCGTTCGCAGCATCGCCTGGGAGGCACATATCAAGATGATGGCGGCCGCCCAGCCGTTCATCTCGGGGGCGATTTCCAAGACGGTCAACATGCCCCGCGAAACAACGCCGGCCGACATCGCCGGCGTGTACATGGAAGGATGGCGGTTGGGGCTGAAGGCCCTGGCGATCTACCGTGACGGCTCGAAGGAGAGCCAGCCTCTCAACACGGCCACCGAGGCCGACAAGACCGCCGACAAGACGTCGGCAAAGGCGACTGCATCGCCCCGCCGTGAGCGGCTCCCCGACACCCGTCGGAGCGTCACCCACAAGTTCAACGTGGGTGGCCACGAGGGCTATATCACGGTCGGCCTCTACGATGACGGCAGGCCGGGCGAACTCTTCATCACGATGGCCAAGGAAGGCAGCACGATCGGCGGCCTGATGGACGCCTTCGGGACGTCGGTATCGATGAGCCTGCAGTATGGCGTGCCACTGGAGGTGTATGTGAAGAAGTTTTCACATACCCGCTTCGAGCCGTGGGGCTACACCAAGAACCCGGACATCCCGGTGGCCAAGAGCCTCGTCGACTATCTCTTCCGCTGGATGGGCACGGAATTCATCGCCGGCTACCGTGAAGCCAACCGGCCTGGTGGCAGCCATGGGGCCGGCGGCGGCGAGGAAACCGGCTCGGGCGACGATACCGAAACAGAGCGCAAGCCCGCCGCCATGACGGCGCGCGGGCTGGCCGATGGCCAAGGAAAGGCCCGCACCAACGGCGAGGCGACTGCAAGCCGGGGCAAGCATCCGGCCGGCACCAACGGTCACACTGCGGCAACCGCCGTGAAGCCTGCCGTGGCCACGGACCGGAATGCGGCGCTGCTTGAACGGGCCGGCCTCAAGATGGCGGTCGACCCGGCCGCCAGCCCGGCCGACCGGCAGAGCCAGTTTGCCAAGTTCCAGATCGATGCCCCGGCCTGCGACAACTGCGGCTCGATCACGGTCCGGAACGGCAACTGCTACCTCTGCCACAACTGCGGAAACAGCATGGGGTGTTCTTGAGTGGACTGATCGTGAAGGTTTGACTTCGCTGTCGGAAAGGACGGTGGTAACGGCTGGATGGCGGTGCGGAAATTCGTCTGGAGGCTGGAGGCGCTTTCAGACGAAAGAAAGGGCACTGACATTCGACCTGTTTCCGCGTCCCGTCGGAGGAGCCAAACCCAACGCGTTGGTCCGGATCCTTGAAAAGCACTCACTCGGAGCATTCGTGCTGCCGGAGTGGGGCCCGATCCGCATCAGTTTCGCATGTACCTACCCCGTTCGCAGGCGGACAACAGGTTCGATATTCCGGAAGGCCGTGGCAGAGACATCTGCCGCGGCCTTCCGCTTTTTGCCGCTGATTTTGGCTCTTTCGAGGCCCCCGAAAACGTGCCGGCATTCGTTTGCCCGGCCTCCAACCCGCTAGTAGCATACCTCTTCCGGATGGGAGCCTTGGCGGCTACCCGCCCGGACACCTGCGTGTTGGATTTCTTCCTTGTCTGTTGTGAGGTGATGCGTGCGACGGTGGATCCGCTCCCTGGTCGTGGCCCTGCTGTGTCTGACCCTGTGTGTTGATACGGCCAAGGCATGCTGGTGGCTCAGGCACCGCACGTTCACCCGTTCTGGCGCACCAGCCGTCCGATACCGACCGCTCGACGCCACGGTGTGCTGCGTGCCAGCGTCAGACACGGCCGACGTTCTGGTCGACGACGTTCTGGTCGACGATGTTGTGATCGACCATGACGACAGCACCATGCCCGTGACGGAGATTGTCGAATCGGAGGTCGTGCTATCGACCGGCATCGACGCCCTGCCGATCGAGGAGCAGGTCGAGGTATCTGCCGAGGCAACCGTCGTCGCCGATGACACTGACACGACGCAGGCTCTCGAGAACCCGGTAGCCTCTCAAGACACCGTGGTCGTTCACGGTCCGACCATTGTGGTCGACGCCGCACCAGCGGCCCCCTCGGCGGCCAAAGCACCCGCCTCGGTCGTGACCGCCCCTGCCGGCGACGCCCCGCTGCCAACAACTGCCCAGCCGATGCCGGTGCCGCCGGCGACTCCCGCTGTGCTGCCCAATCCCGTGGCCGCGCAGGAACCACTCCCAGATCTTCAACCGGCCACGACGCCAACGGCCTTGGAACCGAATCTGTTTGATCGCTATGACGACGAAGCGGGCTCCGCGGACGACGAACCGCCGCTGCCTGAGGGAGAACCCCTCGATCCGCAGTCCGACGACGCGACCTCGGAAGAGACTCCCGCAGGAGAAGAGCCAGCGCCGGAGGAACCGGCCACGGAAACGGCCACCGAAACGGCCCCAGAGGCGGCGTTCTTCGTGCCAGACGAGCCGATGCGGCGCTGGACCAACGCAGCCGGCACTCACCAGGCGCAGGGCTGGCTCGTCGAACTGCATGCCGATCGGGTCAGGATTCTGAAAGTCAACGGCCGCCACACGACCATGGCGCGGGAGTCGCTCTCAGCGGATGACCGAGCCTATGTCTCAGCCATCGGCGGCCGGCTGGCAGCCGCTCAGCAGGAGACCGCCGCCCCGACCGCCACGGCCGGCCTGTAACTGACTGGCATCACGGTTCCAACCGGCTGCTGAGCGGTTACTCGTCGAGCACCGCCACTGTCTCAAAGGCCTTGCCTTCGAGCATTTCGAGCGAAGCACCGCCACCGGTCGAAACATGGCTGACCCGGTCGGCATATCCCAGCTGCTCGACGGCCGCCGCCGAGTCGCCGCCGCCGATGATCGTGATCGCCCCCTTGGCAGTCGCCGCCGCCACGGCGTCGGCAACGGCCTTCGTGCCCGCGTCGAAGGGGGGCATCTCAAACACCCCCATCGGGCCGTTCCATACGATGGTGCCCGCCGAGCGGACAATCTCGGCATACTGCTTCGCCGTCTCCGGCCCGATGTCGAGGCCCTCGAAGCCGTCGGGAATGGCGCCCGCCTTCACGACCTGCTTGTTGGCGCCTGCGGAAAAATCGTCGGCACAGTGCGTGTCGACCGGCAGCACGAGTTTCCCCGCTGCCTTGGCGAGCAATTCCTTCGCCAGCTCGAGCTTGTCTTTCTCGACCAACGAGGTGCCGGTCTTGCCACCCTGCGCCAACGAGAACGTGTAGGCCATCGCACCGCCGATCAGCACGTGGTCGCAGACCGACAGGAGATTCGTGATCACGGCGATCTTGTCCGATACCTTCTTGCCACCCAGAATCGCCACGAAGGGCCGCTTCGGCTGGGCAATCGCGTCGGCGAGGTACTGGATCTCCTTTTCGACGAGGAATCCCACCACGGCCGGCTTGCCGAGGGCCTTCATCGCCACGGGCACCGCATACATGCTGGCCTCGGTGCGGTGGCAGGTGCCAAAGGCGTCGTTGACATACGCATCGGCAAGGGAGGCGAGTCCGGCGACGTAGGCCGTGTCGTCTCCCTTCTTCTCCCCCTTATTGAACCGCACGTTCTCGAGCACCAGCACG
Source organism: Planctomycetaceae bacterium (assembly GCA_947440895.1). Lineage (GTDB taxonomy): Bacteria > Planctomycetota > Planctomycetia > Pirellulales > UBA1268 > CAMCQY01. Next base: position 6,591 of record CANETO010000008.1, read on the forward strand.
CCACCAGCCGGCAGGGCCTTGGCCTTGGTGTGCGAGTCGGGCCCTCCGGTATCGCCGGCGAGCGCCACTGGAACCCCGAGCAGTTCGCCCAGCCGTGCCGCCACCGGCGCCAGGGAAAACGCTTGCTCAAACCCCTGGCCCGCCGGCCGGCCCAGGTGCGACATGAGGATCGCCCGGCCACCGCGGTCGATGATCGACCTGATCGTGGGCAGGGCCATGCGAATCCGTCGGTCGTCAGTGATCGCCCCGGCATCATCCTGCGGGACGTTGAAGTCGACGCGAACGAGAACGGTTTTGCCCTGGGGATCGATGCTGGCGACGGATTTCTTGGCCATGGATAGCTCCTGCGAGATGTCAGACGAACGGCAACGGGGCCGTATTCGACAACAGCCAAGGCCGAACCGCAACCCAGGCGGGTCACTGGCCAGCCATGTCCCCACGGCCGGCCCGGAACGGCTGGCATTTCCAATGGCCTCGAGCGATAGTTGATCTCCATGAGAGGCTTTCATTCCTGCGCGGGATTTCGACTGGGCCTGGCCATCGGCCTGCTGGCCGTTACCGTGCCGCTGGCTGCCCAGCAGCCGGCGGCGGTGGATCCCCTGCCGTGGCAGCCCGACTATGCCGCAGCCGTCGCCGCGGCGCAGGCTGAGCACCGCCACATGGTCGTGATGCTCGCCGCAGCCGACGACGAACCCTGCCGCATCCTTGAGGAGCAACGGCTGACAGACCCCCTCATCCGCGAGTCACTCGCGGACATGGTCTGGGTGCGGGTGCTCGACGATGCTGAACGGGAACGCGAACTCGGTTCCAGCGAGCATCCAACGCTGGCCTTCGTGAATCCGTTCACCGGCAGCGTGATCCACCGCGTTCCTGGAGAGAAGACCGTAGAACTCCTGGCGCGGGAGATCGTGCATGCGCGGCGGGCGATCGGCCTCGCCCTGCCGCCAGCGCTTGAGCCGGTGGCTGCCCGGATGTTTGCCCTCGATGGTCCGCGTGCTGAAGCACTGCTCGAGGCCGGCGACACCGACGGGCTCCAGGCGCTGCTCGCCGAAGCCGCCAACGACGACTCGCGGCAGACCAACTACCTCGTGGCCCAAGTCACTCTCCCGGCCGGACGCCTGCCCGATGACATTCGCTTTCTGGCCGGGACAGACTGCCTCGTGGGCGTGGATACGAGCCTGGAGTTCCAGGCGGATCCGCTGGTCGCCGCCCGTCCGCCCGACATGGCGGCGACGTGTGCCGAATACCCACTGCCTGAATCGGGGCTCGTGCTCATCCCCTTCGGCCGGACTGGGGCCGCAGAGGGCAGCGTGCGGATCACGGCCCCCGGCTGCCGTCTGCTGACCGATACGATCCGCTTTGAACCTCCCGCGCCGGGCTCCGCCGTTCAGGTCAGACGCTACGAGGTACGTTCTCTCGCCGAAGCCGAGGCGGCGCGGCTGTCTGGCCGCGTGCTCGCGCCCGACGGCACACCAGCCACCGCCGCGATCGTGCGCATCGATGACTGGTACGACACTGCCGGTGAGGGTGCCGCCGCGCCACTCCCCGCGGCCGTCCGCACCGATGCCGATGGCCGGTTCACGTTCCCCCGCGTGTCGCCCGGCCGGTGGCTGGTCCGCGCGGAATTTCCGGGGGGCGAATGCGAACAGTTCGTGAGCCTTGCGCCGGACGGCGAGACCTCGTGCACGCTCAGACTCACCGCCGTCACCACCGTGGGGCTGCGGTGGGCCCTGCAGACCCGCGAAATGGCACAGGATCTCGCCGGCGAGGGCGTGCAGACCGGCGAGGCGTATCTGAGCGTTGCCAGCAGCCGCCTCGCCCTGAGCAAAGGCATGCGGATCCGTACCGGCGACTACGGCGACATCATGATGGCCCAGACGCCCCTGGCTGATGACAGCCTGCCCGAGGAGATGCAACAGGCTCTGGCGGCTCTGCCGGCAGGCACGCCCGTCTGGTATCTCTTCGACTGCGCCTACACGGAAGACTTTGTCCCGATCTCGGGATTGCACCGCGAGGTTCGCCCCTTCGACACCATCCTGGTAGTCCGCGACGGTGCCCCCCTGCCCGACCAGGACTGGTCCATCATCGGCCCGATTCTGCCCCAGGCTCTCACCCTCTCGCGGGAACGGGGCAACTACTTTCAGCTGGCCCGCGGCGAACCGGTCCGTCAGGGAGATGTCTTCACGATGCGTTCCGCCATGGGTAACCGCTTCGCCAAGATCGAGGTGACCTCCGTAACGATCGTCACGCCGGCATCTCAATGACCGCCTTGAGCACACCGCTGGACGGCTCCAGCAATCGCGGGAACGCGGCGATCGTGTCGGCAAACGGCACGCGGTGGGTGATCCAAGGTCCCGTATCGATCGCCCCTGCTTCGATCAGTCCGATGATCCTGGAAAAATCGCGGGAGAGGGCATTGCGGCTGGCGAGAATCGACAGTTCGCGGCGATGCATCACGGGAGCATGCGGAAACACGAGATCGCGTTGCGTGATGCCGACATAGACGAGCCGGCCGCCAAAACTGCAGAGGTTCAGGGCATTGGCCATGCTGGCGGCGCTGCCGGTGGCATCGACGACGAGATCGCACATGCGGCCGTCGGTCAGTCCCGCGATCTGCTGCTCGTCGGACGCGTCACCCGTCGCGACAAGCGTGTCTGCCACGCCCATCGTGTCGCGGACAAACGCGAGGCGGCTCTCGACCATGTCCATCACGATCACACGGGCCCCGGAGAGTTTCGCAAACTCGAGCGCCGACAGGCCAATCGGCCCGGCGCCGATGATCAACACGTTCTCCCCCGGGCGTGGATTGCCACGGTCGATCGCATGGCAGCCGATGGCGAGCGTCTCGACGAGCGCATTCTGGGCGTGGGAAAGATGGGGGGAGCGGTGGAGTTTCCGTGCGGGCACCGTGAAGAGCGGTCGCAATCCCCCGTCGCAGTGCACGCCCAACGTCTGGTGGTGTTCACAGCAGTTGGTCAGTCCCCTCTGGCAGGAATAACACCGCTGACAGTTGATGTAGGGCTCAACGCAACAGCGGTCGCCCGCCTTCACGTTCGTGACGCCATCGCCAACGGCCACCACCTCGACCCCCAGTTCGTGTCCGGGAATCCGCGGATAGCTGAAGAAGGGCATCGTGCCGAGGTAGCCGCCGTAGTCGGTGCCACAGATGCCGACCGCCTGCACGCGGACGATCGCCTCGCCAGTCAGCGGCGCCGCCGGCTCCTCTGTCTCAAAGAACCGAAACTCACGGGGCTTTTCCAGGAGCAGGCTCTGCATCGTGTCCCTTTCTGTTGTGAAGGCCGTAGAACCGTGCCGCCGTGCCGCCCCAGATCGCAGCCTGTTCGGCAGCCGACAGTCTGCCCGAAAAATCCCGGATCAAGGCCGCCACCTCGGCGTAGTCGCCGGAGAGCAGGCAGACCGGCCAGTCACTGCCAAACATCAGCCGCTCGGGCCCGAACGCCGTCAGTGCAACGTCCAGTGCGGCCGTAAAGTCGGACGGCCGCCACCGTCGCCAGGCAGCCTCCGTTACCAGCCCCGACAGCTTGCAGCAGACGTTTTCGTGTCGGGCCAATGCCTCGATGTCGCGCCTCCACGGTTCCATGTCACCAGGCTTGGTCCACGCTGTGATCCGCGGCTTGGCCAGATGGTCGAGGACGAACGGCTGCTCGGGCAACTGGGCCGCGAGTTCGATGGCGGCTGGCAGCTGGGACGGATAGAGCAGGAGGTCGTAGGTGAGCCCGAACGCCGGGAGCGATTGCAGGCCCCGCACGAACGCATCGCCAAGCAGAAACCTGGGGTCGGGCTCGTCCTGAACGACGTGTCGCACGCCGACCAAGTGTTTTCGGTCCACGACCGCACCGAGTTGCTCGGCGACGTGTGGGCTTTGCAGGTCGACCCAGCCGACAACACCGCGGATCAGCGGATGCCGCTCGGCCAGGTCAAGCAACCACTCTGTCTCGGCGAGCGTCTGCCGGGCCTGCACGGCGACCGTACCGCCAATGCCAGCCGCTGCGGCCACCGGACCGAGATCCTCCGGCAGGTACTCGCGGGCCAGCCGCTCCATGCCGGCGCCGATCCAGGGATAGTCCGCGGCCGAATAGCTCCAGAAATGCTGATGCGAGTCGATCTGCATGGGGCTCTCAAACCGGGGCCGCGTGTGTCGCGTCAATTATTTTGGGGAAGGCCTTCGATGTGGCCGATGTTTTTCACCGGGGCGAAGATCGCCTGCACTTCGGCGAGTAGGTCCGTGTCGAGCGGTTCGGCAGCCCAGGTCGCCCAGTCGCGGATGTTGTTCGGATTCGCACTGCCGGCCACCGTGGTGGCAATGTCGGGATTGGCAAGGGCAAACTGGAGGGCGAGTTTCGCGATCGGCGTCCCGCGGCTGTGGCACAGCGCCGCCGCGCGGCGGGCGGCGGCCTTCACCTCCTCCGGTTCTTTCAGCCAGGCCGGGAGCGGGGCGTCGGTGAGCAGCCGGGCGCTGAACGGGCCCGCGCTCATGACGCCGATCCCCTGGGCCTTGAGATACGGAATCGTCTCGTCGGCAAACCTGGTGTTCTGCAGCGTGTACTGGTTGTAATTCATCACGCAGTCGACACGGGCCTGGTCCGCGATGAACCGAAAAATCTTCTGGGGATACCCGCTGAAGCCGACGCACCGTACCTTGCCCGCCTGCTGGATCTTTCGCAGGGCCGGGAGCGTTTCGTCGACGATCTGCTGCATCGGCACGAACTCGATGTCGTGACAGAGGATGATGTCGAGGTGATCGGTGCCGAGCCGGTGCAACGACACATCGACGCTTTCCACCACCCGCCTAGCCGAGAAGTCGAAGTGCGGCAGGTCGTAGCGGCCAAGCTTCGTGCAGAGGAGATAGTCACGCCGAGGCACGTTTCGCAGTGCCACGCCGAGCAGGACCTCGCTCATGCCCCGGCCGTAGAATGGGCTCGTATCGATGAGGTTCATGCCGCAGTCGAGCGCCGCACGCACGCTCTCGAGCGCCTCGTCGAGCGTGATCGCCCGAAATTCCTGCCCCAGCGACGACGCGCCGAAGGCCAGGATCGGAACCTCGAGTCCGGTGGTGCCAAGTGGGCGTGTTTTCATCGGTTTTCCTGACTCCATTCATCGGAAGGTTCGGCAGCCGACCGAAAGCAGGAGGTTGGCCCAGGGCTGCTGGTCGGCTGTCTGGATCGTGAGCACGTGGTCGGTGGAGGCCACGGCCTCGTAGAAATCCCACTTCACGATCGGTTCGAGGGAGCAGGCACTCTTTGCCGCGGAGAGGATCCTCCGGTACTCCTCCCACACCGGTGGATCGCCCGGGGTTGCGGCCGCATAGGAATCGCTCCGGTCGACGCCCATCGTATGCACCTCGTCGATCTGCACCGTGCCGAGAATCGCCGCGAACACCTGCGCCACGGTTGGCACGCCCGGCATGAGTTGCAGCGAGACGAGTTCTGCGCGGGGCCCCCGCTTGTTCGTCGCGGGATAGTTGCCGTCGGCGATCAACACCTTTGAGTGATGCCCTGACTGGGCGAGGATCCGCAGGATGTCGGGGTGAAGCAGCGTGGTGTTGAGCATTCTGTTGGTGCACCGGAAAGACGTGGAGATCTGGTCATGCCGCGGGAGGCCTCGCGGCAACAGCGTGCCCGCGGAGGTTTTCAATCGTCTGCCGGGCGGCTTCGACCGCGGTCGGCAGCGGAAATACTTCCGCCGACAGGAACCCTTGGTAGCCGATCGTGCGGAGTGCGGCAACGATTGGCCCGGCGTTCACGTGCCCCAGCCCCATCGCCCGGCGGTTGGAGTCGGCCCAGTGGACGTGCCCCACCCGGCTGCCGACGGCCTCGAGGGTGGCGGCGACATCGGTCTCCTCGATGTTCATGTGAAAGAGGTCACAGAGGAGTTGCACGTGGCGAAGGCCCTCCAACTCGAGTACCGCCGCGGCGTCCCCCTGCCGGTTGAACAGATTCGTTTCGTAGCGGTTGAGCGGTTCGTAGAGCAGCACCTGCCCGTGCACCGCTGCCCGGGCCCCAAGCTCGTGGAGTGCGTCCACGAGGAAGCCAACCGCTTCGTCCCGCGAGACGTCCCCCTCGCTCCTGCCCTGCATCGAGCCGATGATCGCTGGCGCACCAAACTCGCCGGCCACGTCGACGATCCCCGCGATGAACTCCCGCGCGAGAGCCCGCACGGCGGCATCGGCATGGCAGAGGTGGAGTTTTTGTTTCACCCAGCCGGCGCCGGTTCCGACCGCCGCCAGACCGAGGCCATGCTCCCGAAGCAGCCGCCCGATCTCGGCCGCGGGAAACGCCTCTGCTGACTCCGGGAAGATCTCCACGGCGTCAAAGCCCAGTTCGGCCGCTGCACGGCAGGCGGCTGCCAGCCCCCCCGTCTCGCCAGTCGGGTGGAACACGAAGGGGCCCTGCCGCGCCTCGGGCACCAGACAGATCGTGATGGCGGATTTCATGGCTGGAGACCAGTTTCCCTGCGACGAGCCCTCAGCCCAGAAAGAGCGGGCGGAAATGGCGCTCAAAAATATTCTCGGTCACCTGGTGGGCCACGATCTCACGGTTGGCCGCAAGCAGATCGGTATACCGAGTCCCCTGCTTCGCGGCCACCTTGAAGGAGACGTGCAGAAGCTGACGGACGTTGGCATTGAACTGCGTGTTCGTCGGCACGTGGCGGATCGCCGCAGCCAGCCTGGGACCGCTCCAGCCGCTGACCTCCGCGGCCGCTGGCAGTTTGGAGCGATCGATATCGATCACGGTCGCATAGGGTCCACAGAGCTCGTCGACATGGTCAAGCGCGTAAGCATAGATCTCCTTGACCAGAGCGAGCCCGTCACCGCCGGCCTCCGACAGCCCGATCAGTTCCTCGAGCCACGTCGTCCCGGCCGTCTTCAGATGCACGCCGGCACCGGTCTCTGCCAGCACCCGGCGGATGATGGGATAGAGCGAAAACTTGTCGCTGCCACTATGCACCGAAAGTTTCAGCGTCCGGGGTAGGCCGTAGCGTTCGGCTGCAAAGGCCAGCACCGCGATGTCGTCGGCAAACTCCCGTTCGAATTGCGCCAGGTCGCCGACGTAGTCGACCCCTTTGTTGAACCGGCCGGTAAATTTCGGCGCGATCGTCTCAAGGGGAATCCGTTCCTCGGCAAGCATCGCGAGGATCACGAGCAGTTGCGGCGGTGTCTGTGGGAGGTCGGTCTCGTCCATGCTCACTTCGGTGACGAACGGCCGGCTGCCCAGGCTTCCCTTGATATGACGGTAGATCTCCCCCGCCTCGCGGCAGGCGAGCAGATACTGGCGGACGATGGCTCCCAGGCTCGCCGCATCGAGTTCGATCGGCTCCAGGCAGCCGGGAAGAGACAGCGTTCCCACCAGTTCGCCATGCCGGGCCACGAAGGCCGCCACATCGGCGTCGCTGGCCGGGGTGCCGATGCTGTCGGCGACGTCGATCGTGAAGAAATCACTCGACGCCACGAAGCGGTCGACCGTCTGGAGCCGGATGTGGTCGGCATCGACGAACCAGGGATGGGGCCAATGGCCCGCGGTCACCGCCGTCTCCGCCGCCGCCCGGACGCTCGCCGGCTCACTGCCGATGAAGGTGTGCTCCCGGTTCGACTTGTTCCAGACCGGGGCGACGATCACCCCCGCCGCGGCCAGTCGCTCGAAGGCGGCCAGTTGGGCGAAAGCCTGATGGGCAAAACGATCGCCGACTCCGAACGAAAAACGGGGTAGGGACATGCGGACTCCGTGCTCCTAAGGACGAGGATCGAAAGGCCACAGACGGCTACACGTCGAGGTGCTTCACATCGAGAGCATGCCGCTCGATGAAATCGCGACGGGGCTCCACCTTCTCCCCCATCAACACACGAAACAGGTCGTCGGCCGCCGCGGCATCGGTCATCGTCACCCGCAGAAGCGTGCGATTGGCCGGGTCGAGCGTCGTGTCCCGCAATTCCTCGGCATTCATTTCCCCGAGACCCTTGAATCGGGTGATCGACAGACCCTTCTCGCCCGCACGGCGGACTGCCGAGAGCAGGCTCCGCAGATCCTCCAGCCCAATTTCACTGTCACCGCGCCGCAGCGTATAGCGGGCATCCTCGGAACCGGTACGGTCCTGCGGCAGCAGGGCCTCGGTGCCGAAGTTCATCGCCTCCAACTCCTTGAGGCCGGCATTGATGCTCCGCACCTCGTGCAGGTCGATGACCACGAGTTGGTCGTCTCCGGTGTCGGCCGCCGTACCTGGCGTGGCATCGGTCTGTTCCTCTTCGGCCCGACCGACGGCCAGTTCGCCGCCAGCCGACTTCTCCTTCGTCTTCACAAAGGATTCCAACTGGTCACGGCTGGTGAACCAGTGTTCCTCGACCCCGTAGTAGACGTGGTACATCGGCAGTTTGCCGCTGGCCGCATCCCGTCTGGCCACATGGTCGCGCAG
>CANETO010000009.1 GCA_947440895.1 Planctomycetaceae bacterium
ACGAACAGCATGACGATGCCCGTCTGCCGATCCTTTTCCAACACGTTCGGGCCGTGTGCACCAAGCCGCGTGTCGGCGTCCTTATCGGAGAGTCCTTCAGGACGAGTGCCGAACCGCCGATAGATGCCGGCCGCGTCGGCCGTGGCGGACTCGACCACGATCGGCGAACTCTGGGCACGCTTTCGCTCGTCTGGAAGGCTCGCGATGAGGTTTTTGGGGATCACGGATCACAACCCGGGCGCGGCCCACCCCTGCAGAGTTCACCGCATCATTATCCCCAGCACAAGTCGCCGAGGCAAAAGCGTCGATGCACAATGCGGTGTGTCGATGAATCGGTGAGGTGACTGTACCGTGTAGGCATGCCACCATGAGCTGGCCCCCTACTACCACCCATTCCCGTCACGGCACACCCCTTGAGTCTCTTCCGTGCATGAAGTCGACCTCATCCTGACGCTCACCGGGGCCCTGACTGCGGCGCTCATTCTCGGCTACATCACGCAGCAGATGCGGCTCTCCCCCATCGTCGGCTACCTCCTCGCCGGCATCGCCGTGGGGCCGCACACGCCTGGCTTCGCGGCCGATGCCACGATCGCCCAGCAGCTGGCGGAAGTTGGCGTCATCCTGCTGTTGTTTGGGGTGGGGCTCAACTTCCACATCCGCGAACTGCTCGCGGTACGGCAGGTGGCAATCCCCGGCGCGATCGTTGCCAGCAGCGTTGCCTGCATGCTCGGCATGGCAGCGGCCCATCTTCAGGGATACGGTTGGGCCGCCGGGATCGTGTATGGCAGCGCCATCTCCGTGGCGAGCACGGTCGTGCTGATTCGGGTGCTCTCCGACAACCGCGATCTGCATACCCGCTCCGGGCACATCGCCGTGGGCTGGGTGGTTGTGGAAGACCTGATCACGGTGGCGGCACTGGTCGTACTCCCGGCCCTGCTGGGTGGAGAGAAGCCAGGGCTGCAGGGGGTGGCGCTGGCTCTGGGCACCGCGGGGCTCAAGATCGCCGCGCTCGTCGCCGTCGTCCTGCTGGCGGGTGGACGCCTGATCCCGTGGGTGATGGAGCATGTCGCCGCGACCCGTTCGCGGGAGCTGTTCACGCTCGCGGTGCTCGTGATCGCGCTGGGAATCGCTGTCGGCTCCGCAAAGCTGTTCGGCGTCTCAATGGCGATGGGCGCCTTTCTGGCGGGCATGATCGTCGGACGCAGTGAATTTGGCCTGCGGGCCGCCTCCGAGGCCCTGCCGATGCGGGATGCCTTCGCCGTGCTGTTCTTCGTCTCAGTTGGAATGCTCTTCAACCCCAACACCGTCCTCACATCGCCGGGGCTGCTCGCGGCCACCGTGGCGATCGTGTTGCTGGCCAAGCCCGCTGCAATCTGGGCCAGCATGATGCTCCTCGGCTATCCCAGGCAGGTCGCAACCGGCGTCGCCGTCTCGCTGGCTCAGATTGGCGAGTTCTCCTTTATCCTGGCGGCGCTCGGCAGACAGCTGGGAGTGCTGCCGGAAGAAGCGGTCAACACGCTCGTCGCCGCCGCCATCGTGTCGATCACGCTCAACCCGCTCCTCTATCGGCTGATCGGTCCCTTCGAACGCTGGCTCGCCCGATACGGTCAGGCATGTGTTGCCGATGACGTCGCCGACGGGCAGGAAGCCTCAGCGCCGAGCCATCGGGCGATCGTGGTTGGCTACGGTCCGGTGGGCCAGACCGTGACCCAGCTCCTGCTCGACAACGAAATCGAGCCGACCGTGATCGAACTGAATCTCGACACCGTCCGGCGGCTGAAGGCCTTCGACGTGCGGGCGATCTACGGCGATGCCACGCGGCCGGAGATCCTCCTGGAGGCAGGCATTCAGGGGGCTGACAACCTGATCCTGACGAGTGGTGCCAGCCGCGTGGACGAGGAGATCGTGCGGCGGGCCAAGGATCTCAATCCCGACGTTGCGATCCTGGCGCGGTCACAATACGTCCGCGATCTGCCGAAGCTGCATCGGGCGGGCGCCGAGGATGTCTTTTCCGCAGAAGGGGAGGTGGCGGTGGCCTTCACCGTGCGGATTCTCGAGCGGCTCGGTGCGACGGGAGAGCAGATCGACCGCGAACGCGCCCGTATCGAGGCCACCTTCCGCAACGGGTGAAAACTCACTGCGTGACGCGAAGTGTCTCAAGCCACGCCACCAGATCGACCAGTTCGTCGGCCGAGAGCGCGGTAACCAGATCGGCCGGCATCAGTGACACCGGCTGCTTCACGAGTTCCTCGACCTCACCGGCGGGAAGCGTCACGTCGATCGAATCTGCCCCACGGATCACGATCTTCTCCGGCGACTGCGAGATGAGCAGGCCAGTGAAGCTACGGCCATCTTTCAGGAGTGCCGTGTAGGTCTCGTAGCTGTGACTGATCGCAGCCGATGGCGCCAGAATCGACTCGTAGAGCGCCTCACGCGAGAGCTTCGCGCCGATGCCGGAGAGATTGGGACCGACCGCCTTCCCCTCGCCATTGACGATATGGCACTTCCCACACGTGCCGGCACCGGCAAAAAGAACTTTGCCGTTCACCGGATTTCCCGTGCGAGCGAGAAGCTCCGACACCGGTGGCAGCGGCTTACCACCCTTGGCCTGCGGCGGCGGCACTACGGCCCCGCCGGCCGCAGTCACGATCCGTGTCGCGATCGTCGTGGTGGCAGCAGTCGCCTCCGGACGTCGGACGAGTTCGGGACGGATCACTTGCAGCTTCTCGTCGGGCCCCTTCAGCTCTGCGACCAATCGCGGCAGGACGGCGTTGACGCTCGCCGGATTCTGAAAATCGAGTGCCCGAACGAGCGCGAGTGACTCCACCGTGCTGATGGCGGGGTCGGCAATGAGTTCGCAGATCATGGCCGCCGATCCAGTTGCCCGGCTCCGCCAGACAATCTCCCGCGCTGCCGGCGTCTTCCACTGGTTGTCGATCCTGGCCAGCCACGCCGCCATCCGGCCATCCCAATGGCTCGGTCCGGCGAGTCCTCGGCCACCATCAGCGCCAATGCCGAGGGCCTCCAGTGCCCAGCGGTCGCCCGCCTTGTGTGCCGCCGCCAACTCCGCCCACGCCCGATCAGCCCGTTCGCCTCCAACGCCCCGAAGCGCGATGGCACACTCGCGGCGGACTGCCGCAGACTGGTCGGCGGCGAGTTGTTCGACGAGGCCAAGGATGTCGCCCTGCGTCAGCCGGCAGATCCGCACCGCGATGATTCTTTGTTGTTCGTCCTGCGCATTGGACAGTCGCTTGATCCACCGCTCGGACTGCCCAGGCAGCATGCCCGCGGCCCAGGCGAGCCGCGCCTTGAGCCTGGGATCGACGGCTGAATCAAACGCCTTGGCCAGTGCCGGGGCAGCCTCCTGCGGCTGCATACCCAGATACTCAAGCGCCGTCGCCCGTGCGCAGAGGTTCGGGCTCGCTAGCGCCGTCACACAGCCGGCCACAGTCTTGAAATCAACGGCCGGGATCGACCCCTTCAAACGCGTTGCCGCAATTGGCCCCTGCTCTTCCCGCGGCGCGATCCTATAGATACGGCCCTTCTCCGTGTCGCCCATGCCGTGGCCGCCCACGCCAGGATCGTGCCAGTCGGCCACGATCAGCGCGCCGTCAGGGGCCACGCACACATCACTCGGCCGAAACCAGCGGTCGGCAGAACCGTCGATGATCGCCTCAGAACGGCCGGTGTAGCCGGCTCCTGCAGTCTCGACGTGATACGCCCGCACCACGTTCGGCCCGGCATCGCAATGAAAGAGCGACCCGCGAAACCGTTCTGGAAGGAGGCTCCCTTCATAGACGCAGATGCCGGTGGGTGAACCGCCCCCCGTCACGAGCAGGTTGGGCACCACGCCCGGATCGTTCTGGTGCCAGTGCCGTGGCGGAGTCTCGGCCTCGAGGTTCGTCCGCGGCACCATCCAGCCATCGCCTGTTCGCTCATCGACGTAGCCGTAGTTGCCATACTCCATCACCCAGTTGATCCGCACCGCCTGGTTGCCATCATCGTCGTTGTCGCTCTGCCAGAGCGTGCCGAAGGAATCGACCGCCACTTCGTAGTTGTTGCGAAAGTTGTGGCCGAGCACCTCGAAGTCGCTGCCGTCGGGCCGGCAGCGGAAGACCATCCCCTGCCGATAGGGCTTGCCCGAGTCGTTCACGACATTGCCGAAGCGATCGACGACCGGCTGTCCCGCGGAGTCATGCACGGCCTTGCCCGTGTTGCCGACATTAAAATACCAGCGGCCGTCAGGGCCGACGGAGAAGGCGTGCACCGAGTGGTCGTGCTGCGGCTCGCCCGTTTTCGTGAACAGCGACTCCCTGCGGTCAGCCTTCAGATCGCCGTCGTCGTCGTGAAACACAAACACGTCAGGGGCGCAGGAGACGACCACCTTGCGGCCCGGACCCTCGCCAATCACGCAGATACCAAGCGCCGAATCGACATCTCGGCCCTGATGAAACACCGTCTGCGTATCGGCCTTGCCGTCGCCGTCGGTGTCTTCGAGGACGAGGATCCGGTCGCCCTCTGGCCGGGTTTCTTTCTTGCCGCGGTAGTTCATCACCTCGCATACCCAGACCCGGCCCTGGGCGTCGACATCGATGTCGGATGGGCTCGAGAGCAAGGGCTCGGCGGCGAACAGCGTGGCCGTGAGATCCTCGGGGAGTTGGAGTGTTTCGGTCGCCGTGTCGGCGGCCATCGCGGCCCGTTCGGTAGCCGGCCCGACCAGCCCGCTGACCCCCACGACCATCACCACCGATAGCCACCAGCCAGTCCATGCACGGTTCATGCGCTACGACTCCTCACGCGAAACAGAGCGAAACAGAGCGACTCAGGATCGTCTCATTATCTCCACGGAAGTCCCGAGGCACAAACGGCGTGGCTGGGATGGCGGGCGAACGGCTCCGGTGCGGCCCCAGAGTTGCAGGTGCTGCGCCGCCGGCATTATTCTCCTTGAAGGTCCGTTCTGGACCCGCACGCCCACACTCGCATCTGAGAGAACCGATCATGGCCGCCATGCTCCGCCGATCCTCGCCCGCCATTCTAACGAGTGCCATCGTGTCGCTCGTCTGTGTGATCGGAACGGGCACCACGCCCGACGCCCGTGCCGAGGCGCCTGCCGCTGCAGCCACGACCGCGCCACCGGAGCCTGCCGATATGCTTTCGCTCTTCGACGGCAAGGATCTCGACGGGTGGGACGGCGATCCCAGGCTCTGGAGCGTGAAGGACGGCGTGATCCACGGCGAGACCACGCTCGAGCAGCCAACCGCAGGCAACACGTTTCTGATCTGGACGGGCGGCGAGGTCGCTGACTTTGACTTGCGTCTCTCCTTCCGCTGCACGGCGACCAACAACTCCGGCGTTCAATACCGCTCGCGGCACATCACCGACAGCCCGACGAAGAATAAATGGCAGGTCCGCGGCTATCAGCACGAGCTTCGCAACGAAGAAACGTTTCCAAACGTGTCCGGCTTCATCTACGACGAAGGGGGCGGACCGAACGGGCGGGCGCGGATCTGCCAGGCGGGCGAGCAGGCCACCTGGGAGGCTGAAGGGGGCAAAAAAGTGGCAACGTCGCTGATCGACCAGGAGTCCTTCAAGGAGCTGATGAAGGTGGATGACTGGAACGACATCGTGATCCGCGCCGAGGGCAAGCACATCCGCCACTATTTGAACGGCCGACTGATCCTCGACTTCACCGACAACGACCCCACGCGGTCGCTCTCCAAGGGCATCGTGGCCCTGCAGCTCCATCAAGGCAAGCCGATGTGGGCGGAGTTTCGTAACATCCGCCTCAAGAGCCTGTGATCACCCGGACTCGGTCGCCCTCCCGATTCCGTGGTTTCTCCCGAGCCGTGCAGCTCCGCTGCCCGCGGTGCGGCAGTGGCCCGCTGTTTCGCGGTTTTTTCAGGATGCACGAGGCCTGTCCGCACTGCGGCTTCTCCTACACGCGGGAGCCGGGCTTCTATCTTGGGTCGATCTATCTGAACTACGGCGCCACGGTCATCCTCACCGGCTCCCTCTATGCGCTGCTCGTAATGGGCCTGGGGTTCTCGAACGACACGGCGCTGGCCGTCTGCCTCACCGCCGCCGTGCTCTGTCCGATTCTCTTCTTCCGGCACGCGCGGAGCTTTCTGCTCGCACTCGATAGTTCCGTCAATCAGGATCAGGCGCAGAGCGAGGAGGAGGCCGGCGCCGGCGCCACGCCGACCGCGACCCTGTCCACCGGCAAACTCGCCTCCCTCGCCTCCGACGATGGCCGGGCGGGCTGCGTGATGGGCATGGCGCTTGCGCTGATCCTGCTCTTCGGCCTCGGCATGGCGGCGGTCACGCTCTATTTCGCAGCCAGCGGCAGCACGCCGATGGAGGATGGCGACGGACTGGAATGAGTCGTGGCGACACGCACCACATCTTTCCAGACCCGCCGGCTGCGATGCCGCGATAGAATCCTGGCCACGTCTGTTCCTGGCTTTCATCTGCACTCATTCCACTAGGGGACTCCATGCGTCTTGCCTATCGTGCCGCATTCCTGCTGTGCATCACACTCGTGGCCACCAGCGTCGGCCAGTCGACAATAGCCGCGGAGCACGGCCCCGATCTGCTCCCCACCGTCGGCTCGATTGAACGACTCGACCCACGGCTCGATGCCCTCGTGCCCAAGGATGCGAAGATCGAGGTGCTCGCCATGGGATTTGATTGGTCCGAGGGCCCCGTCTGGGTGCCCGACGCCAAGGGAGGTCTGCCCGCCGGTTCGCTCCTCTTCAGTGACATTCCCCGGAACCGCGTCCACCGCTGGCAGGCGGGCGAAGGCGTAAGCGTGTTTCTCGAGCCCGCCGGCTTCACGGGCAGCTCCGCCTATGGCAAGGAGCGCGGCTCCAACGGCCTCACGCTCGACCGCGAGGGCCGACTCATCTCCTGTGAACACGGCGACCGTCGCGTGAGCCGGCTCGAACCGGAAGGGGGCAAGCGGACGCTCGCCGATTCCTGGCAGGGCAAGCGGTTCAACAGCCCCAACGACGCGGCCGTCCACTCCTCCGGTGCGATCTATTTCACCGACCCGCCCTACGGCCTGCCCAAGGGTGCCGACGACCCCCGTCGCGAGATCGATTTCTGCGGCGTCTACCGCGTCGCCCCCGATGGCGTTGTCACGCTTCTGTCAGAGTCGATGACACGTCCCAATGGGATCGGCTTCTCGCCCAATGAGCAGAAGCTCTACGTCGCCCAGTCCGATCCCAAGGCACCGCTCTGGAAGGTGTTTGATGTGCAGGCGGATGGCACACTCGACGAGGGGCGGACGTTTTTCGATGCCTCCGCGCTGCTCACAAACCGGAAAGGGCTTCCGGACGGTCTGTCGGTCGACACGGCTGGCAACCTCTTCGCCACCGGCCCGGGGGGCGTGCTGGTGTTCGCCGCCGACGGCACCCATCTGGGCACGCTCCTCACCGGTCAGGCCACGGCCAACTGCTGCTTCGGCGAAGACGGCCAGACACTCTTCATCACGGCCGACTCCCTCCTCTGCCGCGTACGGCTCACCACCCGCGGTTGGTAACGTAAAGAGGAACGCCCAATGAACCGGTGTCCCCGGACTTCCGTCCGGGGCTTTTTGTCATGGGTGACGTGACCGCGTGAGGTTGCGGGTCGTTGGTATACAAGCCCCCGGCGGTAGCCGGGGGACTCCGGGTGAGTCCCTCGTCCCGCGTGGTGTGCCGTTCCGGTTTCGCGTGAAGACGGAATCAGTGCCCCAACGGCCATGAAAAGAGCCGGATCCGGTTGCCGTCGGGGTCGGCCGTGACAAGTTCCCGAAAGCCCTCGGCGTGCAGCTTCGGTGCTGTCACGTCGGAGTCGGTCTCGGCCAGCCGGGCGTGCACGGCATCGAGATCGACCACCTCGAAGCCCAAGCTCCACCGCTGGCTCGGCTCGCCCGGCGACGGTCGGCTGAGGAGCGCCAGCCGCGTATCACCCGCTTCGAAGAGAGCGTAGCCATCGTCGACGACGCGGACGAGCACCCGCAAACCCAGCACGTTGCGATACCACTCGACCAGCTCCGCCCACCTGGCGGTCCGTAGCTCGACGCTGAACAGGCTGGGACGCTGGTGGGGGGTCATAGTACCGGGCTTTATACACACTGGATTTCCACCTGCGTCACCCGGGGAAATCCCACCTTCTCGAAATGGCCGTAAAAGCCGACAATCCAGGTTTCCGATTTCTGTTGGCCAGATTCCGTTTATCCGCTGCCGCCCCCCTAACCCCCTTGGTCCCCGAGACGCACGTGTCACAGCCTCCGGAACATTCTCACGCCGCCCCAGCTGCCTCCCGTCAGGGCGGCCCGGCCCCCGCATCATCCGCCTCAGGCTCGCCAGCCGTTGCCGCCACCACGAAGTCGTCGCTCGAAAAGGCCCGCCGCGACAAGCTCGAGAAGCTCCGGGCCCTGGGGCTCGATCCCTGGGGCAAGCGGTACGACGGCGCCGCGCCGATCGCTGAAGTTCGCGCTGCTGGCGCCGCGCTCGATCCCTCGCCCGACTTCACCGGCGGCCCCACCGTCCGTGTCGCGGGCCGGATCATGCTCCTGCGGAGCGCCGGCAGCCTCGTCTTCATTGATCTCGTCGACCGCACCGGCCGGATTCAGATCATGCTCGGCAAGAAACAGGTCGGCCCCGATGCCTGGAAGATCATCGACTGCCTCGACCTGGGCGATCTGGTCGGCTTCGACGGTCGGCTTGGCCACTCGAAGACCGGAGAGTTGACCGTCTTCGCCTCGGGCGTCGAGTTTCTGACGAAGTCGCTGGAGACGCCCCCCGACAAATACCACGGCCTAGTCGACGCCGACCTGCGGCAGCGGATGCGGTATCTCGACCTGATCCATGGCGACGGTGTCCGCGACCGCTTCGTGGCCCGGTGCCGGATCGTGGAGGCGGTCCGCCGCGTGCTCACGTCGCGGGGCTATCTCGAAGTGGAGGGCCCCACACTGCAGGAGAGCGCCGGCGGCGCGGCGGCGCGGCCGTTCAAGACTCATCACAATGCGCTCGACATGCCGCTGGTGCTCCGCATCGCGCTGGAACTGCATCTGAAGCGTCTGCTCGTGGGCGGCATGGAACGCGTCTTCGAACTCGGCCGTGTCTATCGCAACGAAGGCGTGAGCCCGCGGCATAACCCTGAGTTCACGATGATGGAGGCCTACGAGGCCTACGGCGACTACTCCACGATGATGGACCTCACCGAGGCAATCTTCCTGGAGGGAGCCCAGGCCGCGGGCACACAAACGCGGTTTGAATGGATGGGACACACGGTCGACCTCACGCCCCCCTTCCGCCGCGCGAAATACGACGACCTCCTCGCCGAGGTCGCCGGCTGCGATCCGGCCGATCCGGCGAGCGTGGCCGCGGCAGCAGCGGCCCACGGCATCGAGACGGCCGGCCGGCATGCCGACGTGATCAAGAGTGATCTCTTCGAGGCAACAGTGGAGAAAACACTCTCAGGCCCCGTGTTCGTCATTGATTATCCCGCCGCCATCTGTCCGCTCACCAAGCGGAAGGCCGACGCCCCGCACGTGGCCGAGCGGTTTGAGCTCTACGTGGCCGGCATCGAACTCGCCAACGCCTATACCGAACTCAATGACCCCGACCTGCAGGAAGAACTCTTCCGCACCCAGCTGGCCGGGCTGGCGCAGGAGGAATCGATGGCACGAATGGACACCGACTTCATTCGGGCCCTGCGTCACGGCATGCCCCCGGCAGGCGGCCTGGGCATCGGCATCGACCGGCTGGTGATGTTTCTCACCGCCGCCCCGTCGATCCGCGATGTGATCCTGTTTCCGATCCACCGCCCGCACGCGGAGAGCTGACCCGGCCCCCACCCCCGTCGCGCCCGGAACCGCGACCCCAGACGACACCATGTACAAACTCCTCCTCTGCTGGCGGTATCTCCGCACCCGCTGGATCGCGCTGGTCTGTGTCGCCAGCGTGATGCTCGGTGTGGCGACGATGATCGTCGTCAATGCGGTGATGGCGGGCTTCGCGCACGAGATGCAGTCGCGGATCCACGGGATCCTCTCCGACCTCGTGTTCGAGAGCCATTCACTCTCGGGCTTCCAGGATCCGAAGTGGCACATGGAGGAAATTACCCGCGCCGCCGGCGGTGACATCGAGGGCATGACACCGACCGTCGCCGTGCCCGCCATGCTCAGCTTTCAGGTCCGCGGCCAGTGGCTCACCCGCCAGGTGATGTTCATCGGCATCGACGAATCCACGCACAGTCTGGTGAGCGACTTTGGCAGCTACCTGCAGCATCCCGAGAACCGCCGCCAGCTCTCCTTCACGCTCCGCGACGGCGACTATGACACCTTCGACAGTCAGGCCGAGGGGCAGGCCGGTGAGAACGGACCGACCCGCCCAGCCATGGCAGGGGCCGGCTGGCCACACCGGCGGATGCGGGTGGCCCGTGAAAAGCTCTGGCGGGAGAAGATGGGGGCCCGCGGTGACGCGGCTGCAGAGCCGGCCCGCCCCATCGACCAGCAGGTCGATGCCGTCTTAGCCGCCACGAACGCGAATGGCGAACAGCCCGCGGCCACGGACGATCCTGCCGGGCCTCCGTCCGACAGCACGTCCGACAGCCCGCAGGCAGCGGTCGCCGCCCGTCGCGATCCCTTTCGCGCTGTCCGGCCTGAGGAAGGCGACACGATGGACCCGGCGAAGGAACAGTTCACCGGCATCGTGCCCGGCATCGGTCTGGCGAGCTTCCGCGATTCTGACGGCGTCGACCGGTTCCTCGTACTGCCCGGCGATGACGTGAAGATCACCTTTCCTACCGCCGGCACGCCACCCAAGGCTGTCAGCGACACCTTCACGATCATCGACTTCTACGAGAGCAAGATGAGCGAATACGACTCGAACTTCGTCTTCGTACCGATCGCCGCGCTGCAGCGGATGCGGGGCATGTTCGATCCGCAGACGGGCATCCCGAGCGTCAACTCGATCCAGATTCGGCTCAAGCCCGGTGCCGATCTCAATGTCGTCCGCGACCGGCTGCGCAAGGCCTTCCCGGCCGAGATGTATGCAGTCTCCACCTGGCGGGACAAACAGGGGCCGCTCCTCTCTGCCGTCGACATGGAGATGGCCGTGCTCAACATCCTCTTGTTTCTGATCATCGCCGTCGCCGGCTTCGGCATCCTTGCCATCTTCTTCATGATCGTGGTGGAAAAGACCCGCGACATCGGCATTCTCAAGTCGCTCGGTGCCGGCTCCGCCGGGATCGCCGGCATCTTCCTGGGCTACGGGCTCTTCCTGGGGCTCGTCGGAGCCGGAGTCGGCCTGGCGCTAGGGCTGGCGATCACCTGGAACATCAACGCAATCCGCACCGGTGTGGAATGGTGCACGGGGCAGCGGGTGTTCGACCCCTCGATCTACTACTTCTTCAAGATCCCCACGATCGTCGATCCATTCACGGTGGCTTGGATCATTGCCGGAGCCGTGGGCATCGCCGTGGCGGCGAGCGTGCTGCCAGCCCTGCGGGCGGCCCGCCTCCATCCCGTGGAGGCGCTCCGCCATGACTGATGACGCGATGCTGCGGGTCCGCGACGTTCGCAAGAGCTACCGTTCCGGAGGAGGCATGCTGGAGGTCCTCCGCGGCGTTGACTTCGCCATCGAACCGGGTGGGTTCGCGGCGGTCATCGGCCAGAGCGGTTCGGGCAAGAGCACGCTGCTCCACCTGATGGGGCTGCTCGATGCACCCGATTCCGGTGAGGTGCACCTGGACGGTGTGCGGATCGACAACCTGCCCGCCACACGCCGCGACCGGCTGCGCAATACCGCCATCGGAATGGTGTTTCAGTCGTATCATCTGCTGCCCGAACTCAACGCCTTGGAAAATGTGCTCGCCCCACTCATGGTTCGGCACAGCGTCATGGAATGGATGCGGGTGCGGGCCTCCGCCCGGGAGCGGGCCCGTGGTCTGCTCGACCGCTTTGGCCTGGGAGGCCGCCTGCACCACAAGCCCCGGCAACTGTCGGGCGGGGAGATGCAGCGGGTGGCGATCGCGCGGGCCCTGGTGACAGAGCCCAGCGTCCTTCTGGCCGACGAGCCGACCGGGAATCTTGACGAGGCCAGCGGGGCCGGCATCCTCGACGCCCTCTGCGAGTTGAACCGTCGGGATGGCCTTTCTATAGTGCTCGTCACGCACGATGCGGCGATCGCCCGCCGCGCGGCTAGGATCGTGCGGCTGGCGGCGGGCCGCGTCGCCGATGCCTGAGCCGACACCACGGACCGCTCCCGTTTCGACTCCAACCTGCTTTCGCCATTCCTGTCCGACATCTCTGATAGCACCCGATTCTTACAGCCCACGAGATCGACCATGCCGCGGATCATCTTCATGAACGACCGCCTCGTGCCGGAGGAGGAGGCCCGCATCAGCGTGTTCGACCACGGCCTGCTCTACGGCGACGGCGTGTTCGAGGGACTGCGGAGCTACTCCGGCCGCGTCTTCCGGCTCGATACCCACCTCGACCGACTCTGGGCGAGCGCCCGCGCGATCAGTCTGGAGATCCCGCTGGCGAAGGAGGTTGTCGCCCGCGCGGTGAACGAGACGCTCGCCGCCAACAAACTCGTCGACGGCTACGTCCGCCTGCTCGTCACCCGTGGTGCCGGCAGCCTTGGCCTCGATCCCAACCGCACGAAGAACCCACAGGTGATCGTGATCGCCGACACGATCAGCCTCTATCCTCAGGAGTTCTACGACAAGGGACTGCGGATCGTGACGGCGGCCACGCAGCGGGTCCACTCGGCCGCCCTCTCCCCGCGGATCAAGTCGCTCAACTACCTCAACAACATCATGGCGAAGCTGGAGGGACTGCAGGCCGGCTGCGTCGAGGCCCTGATGCTCAACCACAAGGGCGAGGTGGCGGAGTGCACGGGCGACAACGTGTTTGTCGTGCGGTCGGGCCGGCTCCTCACGCCGCCCCCCGACGCCGGTATCCTCGAAGGCATCACCCGCGGCGCGGTCATGGAACTGGCCCACGCGGCCGGGTTCGACTGCCACGAGGCGACGCTCACCCGCTACGACCTCTACACGTCGGACGAGTGCTTTCTGACGGGCACGGCGGCGGAGGTGATCCCGGTCGTCGAGATCGACGGCCGCAAGGTCGGCTCCGGCACGCCCGGGCCGATCACGTCCCGGCTCACGACCGATTTCCACCGGCTCGTCCGGCAGTAGCATCGCGTCGTCACGACGAGGCTGCTACCGCCGTGCCGGCCGATGGTCCTCGTCGCCGATCCCCTCGTAGTGTGAGACATATCCCGGCTCTCTGGCCCGGACGAGTTCCGCCTCGTATTCGCGGACGACGCGGTTCTGAATCAATTCCCGACAGACGGAGTTGATTGGATGGGCGATGTCGGCATAGAGGCGGACGCGTCCATCGCCATCCCGTGGCGGCTGACCCTCCGCCAGTTTCGTGCCGCACTGATTGCAGTAGGCGGCCTTGAATGGATTCTTGTAGCCACACGCATGACAGTGCGCACAGAGCTTCCGGCTGGGCATCGCCACGAACGGCCCACTGGGACCGCCAATGATCTTCAGATCCCGGACCACGAAAGCGGCATTGATCGTGATGGCACAGAAGGCGAGCAGCCGCTCCGCGGCGTTCTCGACGAGCTTGATCCGAACCTCGGTGATATCCATCGCTGTCCGTCCCCCTGCCTTCTTGCCCGCGGTCACGCTCCGCGGGTCACTCAGGCCCCAGGCACCAGCCGTACTGAAAAGACACCCGGCCAGCCCGCCATATCCAGACGTGCGGCAACCCGCCGCGCCTCCAGGCTTGAACGCACCAAGGCAAAGCAGGCGCTGCCGCTGCCCGTGAGCATCGGGTAGGCCGCGCCCGCGCGGGCGAACGCTTCCAACAGCCGATCCACCTCGGAACACATGCTGCGGGCGGGTAATTCCAGGCTGTTGTGCATGAGGTGCTGGGCGCCGCGCACGTGCCCTGCTGCCAGGGCAGTCGCCACCTGCCGCGCCACGCCACGGCGGGCGGCATCCGGCGTGCACTGTGCATAGACCGCCGCCGTCGACAGTCCGGCAGTTGGCCGGGCGATCACGGCATGAAGCGGAGGAATGCCCGCCACCGGCTCGATCCGCTCACCGCGACCGCCCGCGATCGCGGCGCCGCCGGCGAAGAACACCGGCACATCGCTGCCGATCCGGGCGCCGATCGCGGCCAGCCGGTCGGAAGGAACATCGAGCCCCCAGGCTCTGGCCGCCGCCACGAGCACGGCCGCCGCGTCGCTCGATCCACCGCCCAGCCCCGAGCCGGAGGGAATGCGTTTCACGAGGTCGATATCGAGCCCGGGAACACAGGCCGCTGTGAGCGACTCCGCGAGCCCCGCCTCGACGGCCAGAGCCTGCGCGGCACGCACCACGAGATTCGTGGCATCACTCGGCACGTCGTGGGCCAAGGGCGACCCGGCAGCCGTGATGAGCCGCCCGCCAAACCGCACGCGGAGCCTGATGCCGGGCACGTCGGATATCTGCACCCGCAGCGTGTCATGGAGCGTCACAGGCACCATCAGCGACTCGATCTCATGGAAGCCGTCGGCCCGCCTTTCCAGCACGGCCAGCGTGAGATTCAGCTTGGCGGGGGCGCGGACCGACACGGGTGCCCCGCCCCGCCGCACTGCCGTTGTGAGCCCTGATCGCATCAACATGCAACACGCCGCTGAATTACTGGCCGCACGTCCGGCCTTTTGGTGAACTCACCCCCCACACAATCTGCTCGCCGGATCGTAACTCCCTGATGGGGGAGGGGTCAACGTCTGCGGCCCAT